>CALGRN010000210.1 GCA_937880835.1 uncultured Prevotella sp.
TCGACAACGTGCTCGGACCGGGTGTGTTTATGATGGTTACGGCTAATTATCCATATCCGGAATTAACTCCTTGGATAGAAGATATAATGAGTAAGGCGACCGACAACTTCAAAAACGATTCTTATGTCAAGGGCTATATGGAGGCAGCACAGAAAAATCAGAATATCATGAACGGTATGGATACACCGGCAGATGAACCCTCCGTTGCTCCCGTTCAAACGTTCGGAGAACCTGCTCCGCCTACTCCCAACCAGCTTGCAGAACCGTCTTCAAGCGCGAGATGATGTCTTGGATGACATCATGAAATGTTTAAAATACTGTAAGATTAGATGAAAACATTAATATCAGGTGCTGTTGTCGTAAACGAAAACGAAAGATTTCAAGCCGATATAGTTATCGAAAACAATGTTATATCTGACATATTGCAACATAATACCACGTCCCACAGCAATTATGATAATGTGATTGATGCTGCGGGATGTTTCGTTATGCCCGGCGTGATAGACACTCATGTACACTTTCGTGAACCCGGATTGGTTGCGAAAGCAGACATGGAAAGCGAGAGCAGGGCTGCTGCTTACGGCGGAGTGACGTCGTTTTTCGATATGCCTAACACTGTTCCGCAAACCACAACGATAGAAGCATTCGAAGAAAAGTGCAGGATAGGTGCAATGAAAAGTCATGTAAATTACAGCTTTTTCTTTGGTGCAACCAATGCAAATGCAGGACTTTTCAATGAAATAGATAAGCATCGAGTACCGGGAATAAAACTTTTTATGGGCGCATCAACAGGAAACATGCTTGTTGACAGAACCGAAACGCTGCATAAAATATTCAGTACGGCAGAGCTTCCGGTAGTAACTCATTGTGAAGATTCTACCATAATAAGTGCCAATATGGCAAAAGCAAAGTCTGAATACGGAGAAGATCCCGACATAAGAATGCACCCCGTTATACGTTCTTCAAATGCTTGTTATGAGTCAACTAAACTCGCTGTGTCTCTCGCAAGACAATACGGAACTCGCCTGCACGTTGCTCATCTGACTACGGAGAAAGAGTTAGAGTTTTTCGGAAAATATGAAAACATAACGGCAGAGGCAGTTATTGCCCATTTATATTTTTATGATGAAGATTACGAAAGACTCGGTTCGCTCATTAAATGTAATCCTGCCGTGAAATCATTCAACGACAGGAAGGCTTTGAGAGATGCACTTAAAGACGGTCGTATAACAACCGTCGGAACGGATCATGCGCCCCATTTGCTTGCAGAAAAGCAAGGAGGATGCGGTAAGGCGGCATCAGGCATGCCCATGATACAATTCTCTTTGCCTACAATGCTTGAACTTGCAGATGATGGCATTATAACTTTCGAGCGTCTTGTGGAACTCATGTGTCATAATCCGGCACGTCTTTTCGACATAGACAGGCGCGGTTTCATACACAAAGGGTATTATGCTGATTTGACAATAGTAAAGCCCGAAAGCGATTGGACCGTTACCGAAGAGGTGATACAGAGTAAATGTAAGTGGAGTCCAATGCTCGGACATCATTATAATTGGAGTGTCGTTCACACCTTTTGCAACGGTTATCATATATATAATGAAGGCTTGTTCAATGCCGATGTCATTGGTTCTGAAATATCATTCAGGCATTGACGTGAGATACAAGTCATTTTGTTGTATTTTAAAATGAAAGAAATATTTATCATAAGATGATAGCGAGAATCTTTATATGGATAATACTGATGATAGTATTGCCTGATATATATATATACATACATTATCTTCGACATCGTTTGCGTTTCACTTGGTGGAAGCATTTGTTATGGTGGACGCCTTGTGTTATAATGCTTTCATATACTATATTTGTTGCTTCTTCACGCAATTTTGCTCCAAATGACATATCTATACTCAATACATATCTCTTACTGTTCGGACTGTTTGTATTGCCAAAAGTATGGTTTGCATTGTTTTCCATTATCGGTCTTGGCTTTTGCAAATTGTTCCACAAACGCATGAATTGGGGCAATCTGTTAGGTGTTATCATGGGTTTTATCACTATTGTTATTATACTTTACGGTTCGACAATAGGTTTTAAGAAACTCGACATAAATCATATTAACATTTATTCGAGTGACTTACCGGCGTCTTTTGACGGTTATCGCATCGTTCAATTCTCTGATGTTCACATTGGAACTTATACCGGTTCGCGCAGTAAGATAATTGCACGTGCGATAGAGCATAAACGCTCAGCATGCAGATATGATTGTTTTTACCGGCGATTTGCAGAATATGCATCCTCAGGAAATATATCCGCATCGTGAATTGCTTCGCTCCTTGAAAGCGAAAGACGGAGTTTTCTCGATTCTTGGAAATCACGATTATGCCGATTATATAAAGGGAGACGCTGCTACAAAGGCTGCTAATGAGAAAGAAACCATACGTCTTGAACGTGGTTTAGGTTGGGATTTGTTACTCAATGAATATCGTGCGGTGCATCGTGGAAAAGATTCTGTTGTGATAGCAGGTGAGGAAAACGACGGCAAAAAGCCTTTTCCAGCAAAGGGAGACATAAAGAAAACGCTTGCAGGAGTTAAGGAAGGGGCATATATAATAATGTTGCAACACGACCCTACGGCATGGCGAAGGAGCATCTTGCCCAATTCAAAAGCACAGCTTACTCTTAGCGGTCATACTCATGCAGGACAGTTTCGGATATTTGGTTGGTCTCCTTCCAAATTAACATACAGCGAGTGGTGCGGTCTTTATTTTGAGGGAACGCGCGCACTTTACATATCATCGGGTCTGGGAGGGTTTATCCCTTTCAGATTCGGAGTATCAGGAGAAATAGCAGTAATAACTCTACATAAATCGAAATGAAATACATTTACAGGCTTTATCAGGTGTTTATCGGATTTCCGGTGCTTATAATATCAACGGTGATTACATCTGTCGTAACTATGGCAGGTTGCTTTCTCGGCAACGGAAACTTCTGGGGATACTATCCGGCACATATATGGGGAAAGGTTGTTATAAGAACTTTTCTGCTTCCGTTGAAGACGGAAGGGCATGAGAATATGCAGAAAGGACAGAGCTATGTCTTTGTTGCCAACCATCAAGGTGCATTCGATATATTTCTGATATACGGTTATTTGAATCGCAATTTCAAATGGATGATGAAACGAGGGATACGAAATATACCTTTCGTCGGCAGAGCTTGCAAAGCCGCTCATCATATATTTGTTGACAAAAGCGGACCGAGTAAGGTGAAACAAACTTACGACATGGCTCGCCAGACGCTTAAAGACGGAATGTCGTTGATGGTATTTCCGGAAGGTGCTCGCAGCTTTACCGGTCACATGGGGATATTCAGACGCGGCGCGTTTATGCTTGCCGATGAGTTGCAACTGCCTGTTGTGCCCATAACAATAAACGGTTCTTTCAATGTGCTTCCGCGCATGAAAGACGGTCGATGGATAACTTGGCATCCTCTGAAACTTACAATTCATAAGCCGATAGAACCGATAGGTCAGGGTGCAGAGAATGTCAATTACTTGCTCGAAAAGAGTTATGAAGCAGTGATGAGCAGTCTGGATGACAAGTACAGAGGCTATGTTGAAAATCCGGATCAATGAACGCGATTTATCATTCATAGACTATAATATGCAATAAGACAGATTCTTATTCTGCATTTTATCCGTCGTTAGCGATTGTTATTAAAGATACATAAATAAGATTGTATCGGTTGCGTTTTTCAAAAGTTATCCTTTTGCGTTGTAAAAGCTATTGTTTTGCGCCATGAAAGGATAACTTTTACAACGCAAAACAATAGCTTTTAGAGTGTCGTTTATAATGTGCTGATATTCAAGATGATAAAAATTGACTGTTTAGGACTGTCATCTAAACGCCGAATACGCATATTATCAGCAGCTGATATATGCGTAATGCTATTTCAACAAATATATACACGCCTTGCATTATAAAATAAATTTCCGCAAGCCTTGTGATAAATTGATATTTATAATATAAAACATTATCTTTGCATTGTTTTATATATAAGACTGATTATACTTGATTTTTGATTATGGAAGATAGTATCAAAGAGAACATGAAACCGCTTGTTGACTTCGGAATAGTGGAAGACAAGACCGTAAACATAATAAAAGTAATAGGTGTTGGCGGAGGAGGATGCAACGCGGTTAAGAACATGTATGAAGAAGGAATAGACAATGTGACGTTTGCCGTGTGCAATACCGATTCGCAGGCATTGTCAAAATCGCCCGTACTTGTTAAAATACCGTTAGGAGAACTCGGTGCAGGAGCAGATCCGGAAAAGGGACGTAAGGCAGGCGAAGAGCATATAGATGACATAAAGAAACTGCTTAGCGACGGTACTAAAATGGTGTTCGTTACTGCTGGAATGGGTGGGGGAACAGGTACGGGAGCTGCACCTGTAATAGCAGGAACGGCTAAATCAATGGGCATTCTTACGATAGGAATAGTCACGATACCATTCTATTTCGAGAAAAAGAAAAAGATAATAAAAGCCCTAAAAGGTGTAGAGGAGATGCGCAAGAACGTTGATGCAATACTTATAATAAACAATGAACGCATCTGCGATATCTATTCGGATTCTGAAATAACTGTGAAGGAGTCGTTCAAGCGTGCCGATCAGATTCTTTGTAATGCGACAAGAAGCATCTCGGAGCTTATAACGATAGAGGGAGACATAAACCTCGACTTCTGCGATGTTGAGACAACGATGCGCGGAGGAGGCGGTGCTATCATGGCAATAGGGCGTGCAAGCGGTGAACACAGAGTGGAAAAGGCTTTCATAAATGCGCTCGACTCTCCTTTGCTCTATGGCAACGACATCGGAAAAGCGAAACGGATACTTTTCAATATCTATACAAGCGAGAAAGCTCCGATATTCGTAAAGGAAATGAATGAGATTGATGCATTCATGGACGAGCTTGATCCTAATATAGAAGTTATATGGGGAGTGTCTGACGATAATACGCTCGAAGATGATGCAAAGGTTACAATCCTCGCTACGGGATTTGATGATGAACCATTGAATGTTTATGAAAAAGAATTGGGAAACGATGAACTTTTCTATGAACATCTTATACGCAAGCTTTACAAGCCCGCAGAAAAGAATACGGAAAAGGATATAGACAATGAAGAAATACCGTTCACGATAGAGACGGGAATAGACGAACCGAAAGCGGAAAAAGAAAGCAGCTTAGAAGATAATTTACACGAATTTCATACGGAAGATGATGTAATGCAAACGTATGAAAAGCCTTCGGAATATGCCGGTGAGGAAGATTTAAGTAATGAAAATGACGATAGGGACGTGACGGACAGAGATAGAAAAGACAATAAAGATACGGAACTGAAACACAGGAAGATACCTTTTGTTGCAAGAGCAAGGCAGATTTTAGACAAGATAACCGAGCTTACGCAAGATTCTGACACATAATCCGATTTCGCATAAAATAAAAAAACGCTTAAAGGAATGTATGTAAAAAGAAACCTATAATACTATCATTTGATGTTTTTATGAGTAATTTTTCAGTTTTATTCAAAGATAATCTATTCTTGCCATTTCGTCTATAATCCATTTGCCTTTTTCCAAATGGGCTTTTCCCGGGTTACAAACATATTTCATCGATTTGGATTGTGTGAATTTGCAGGCACGTTCTATATATTTCTTTGAACTATTGTTAGCCTTGTTCAGCTGTGTATCGCTTTGAGTTATAAAATAGAATTCGGCATTGATACGGCTGTTGTCTAATATAAATTCATAGAAAGTGTCTTCGTCAGGAGACATCAAACGCTCTTTGTCTGCAAATGTACCGTCTTCCTCTGCCCAACGAAAATATATTTTATTCGGCAATTCTTGCTGCACTGCTTCCGCTTTTTCATATTTCTTTGTTTCAACGTGCACCTTTTTATCAGACAAATACAATCTTTCAGTTATTTCTGTAATGAGCTGTTTAATGTTCTTTATCTCTGTTTCTATCTGCTGCTCAGTCTTTTCTTTTTTTGCAAAATATTCTTGCAGGAGTATCTCCTGCTCCTTTATTTCTTGTATTTAATGCTCCTTTATTTTTCTTTTGAAAGACCTTATAGAAACTTCCATATATGCCAATACAAATATGCAAATCAGAAGTGATATTATTATTCCCATAGGTTAAGAACGTTTATTATGAATTTTCAGCTATATGATATGCCAACCTGTTTAATCCGCCTGTAAGAGGAATAAAGAAAAGACTGTCTTTCAATTCCGGATTTTCTTCATTGCTCATATCTTCCATTCTCTCTGCCAACACTTTGTTGAAATCTTGCTCTGACTTTTCTTTCAGCACTTTACTGAACGTATTAAACTCTCGTTCGTTGTTAACTCCGAAGTATTTTGCAAATGAATACTTATTGTTGAGAGAGAAGAAATAATCTATAAATGCTTCATATCCTTTCAAGACTTCACTACGCACTTTGTCATCTATGTCTTTGTAATTAGGATTGGAAACAGTGTCTAATTTCGCAGAACCTGTACAGAAATACGTTATTTCTTCAACATCGTTTATCATATATTTTTGCTTTATATGAAGTCCTCCCTTGCAGGTTATCTCTTTTGGATTATCCACTTGTT
>CALGRN010000211.1 GCA_937880835.1 uncultured Prevotella sp.
GGGGAAAGCTGCCGATCTGCTCGAACGTGAGGTTTATGCCTTCTTCGGTATAAAGTTCATTGGGCATCCGGATATGCGCCGTCTGTATCTCAGAAGCGATTTTAAGGGATACCCGTTGCGTAAGGATTACAAGGTGGTAAACAAAAAACATGGTTATTCCCTTGAAGATGACAACGAACCGGACTACACATGCAGATATGAACTTGACAGTAAAAACAATATCATAGAAAAGCATGTCCGGCTGTTTTCAGACGATGACTATGTCGTGAACTTAGGACCACAGCACCCCTCTACGCATGGTGTGTTGCGCCTTCAAACAATACTTGACGGCGAGACGGTTAAGAAGATATATCCGCATTTCGGTTACATACATCGAGGAATAGAGAAACTTAGCGAAAGCTATACCTATCCTCAAACACTCGCATTCACAGACCGTATGGACTATTTAAGCGCGATGATGAATCGTCATGCTCTTTGCGGAGTGATAGAAGAAGCTATGGAAGTGGAATTGTCAGACCGTATAAAATACATCCGTACGATAATGGACGAGTTGCAGCGTCTTAACTCACACCTATTATATATAGGATGCTGTGCGCAGGATCTTGGTGCACTTACGGCTTTCTTGTATAGTATGCGCGACCGTGAACATGTGCTTAATGTCATGGAAGAGACAACAGGCGGACGTCTTATTCAGAACTATTACAGAATAGGAGGGTGTCAGGATGATATCGATCCCGATTTCGTAAAGAACGTGAAGACATTGTGCGCTTACATGAAACCTATGTTCAAGGAATATATGGATGTGTTCGGTGACAACATAATAACACACAACCGATTCAAGAACATCGGTGTAATGTCAAAGGAAAACATCATAAGTTACGGTGTTACGGGAGCTTCCGGACGTGCATCCGACTGGCATAATGATGTACGCAAGAATCACCCCTACGCTATGTACGATAAAGTGGAATGGGACGAGATTACTACGAATACTTGCGACTCTTTCGGACGTTATATAATACGTATTGAAGAAATGAAACAGAGTATCCGCATAATGGAACAGCTCATAGACAACATTCCGGAAGGCGATTTCTATATCAAGCAGAAACCTATTATAAAAGTTCCGGAAGGACAGTGGTATTTCTCTTGTGAAGGAAGTCGTGGAGAGTTCGGTGTTTATTTGGACAGCAGAGGGGATAAGAGCCCTTACAGACTAAAATTCCGCCCTATGGGACTGAACCATGTCGCTGCTATGGACGAAATGCTTCGCGGAGAAAAAGTAGCAGACATTATCACCACCGGTGCTGCATTAGATTTTGTAATTCCTGATATTGATAGATAATTATGTTTGATTTTAGTATAGTAACAACATGGTTCGACAGTCTGCTGCGCCAAACTCTTGGCTTAGGAGACTTTTGGTCGATTTTAATCGAGTGTGTGTTAGTAGGCTTGCTCATCATTTTGGGTTATGCAATACTGGCAATTATCTTGATTTTTATGGAAAGAAAAGTTTGTGCTTATTTCCAATGCCGCTTAGGTCCGATGCGTGTTGGACCTTGGGGTATCTTTCAGGTGTTTGCAGATGTGCTTAAAATGCTTATCAAAGAAATATTTACAGTGGATAAAGCTGATAAATTCTTGTATTATCTTGCTCCGTTCATCGTGATTATAGCATCAGTCGGCACGTTCTCTTTCTTACCATGGAATAAAGGCGCAGTAATATTGGATTTCAATGTCGGTATTTTCTTGATTACAGCAATTTCGAGCATAGGAGTTGTAGGTATATTCATTGCGGGTTGGAGTTCTAATAACAAATATGGTGTGGTTTCGGCTATGCGTGGCGCAGTACAGTTGATCTCTTATGAGATGTCTCTTGGTCTGTGTCTTATCACGGCAGTTATCTTAACTGGTACAATGCAGGTCAGCGGTATAGTGGAAGCGCAGACAGGACCTTGGAACTGGCTTATCTTCAAGGGGCATGTTCCCGCTTTAATAGCGTTCATAACGTTTCTTATAGCAGGTAATGCAGAAGCTAATCGTGGTCCGTTCGACTTGGCAGAGGCTGAAAGTGAGCTTACTGCCGGATATCATACGGAATATTCCGGTATGGGCTTCGGATTTTATTACCTTGCAGAATACTTGAACTTATTTGTTATATCCGGTATCGCTACAACTGTATTTCTTGGCGGTTGGGCACCTATAAATATAGGTATAGAAGGATTTGACAATCTTATGAACCTTATTCCCGGTATAGTATGGTTTCTTTCCAAGACATTCGTGGTAGTATGGTTGCTTATGTGGGTTCGTTGGACATTCCCGCGTCTGCGTATTGATCAGATATTGAAACTCGAATGGAAGTATCTTATGCCTTTGGCTTTGTTTAACCTTGTTCTCATGACAATAGTCGTGGCATACGGACTTTACTTCCAATGATTGATAAATAAGATTTGAAAATGGAAAATAATAATTCATATTTTGGCGGTATCGCAAAAGGACTGAAATCATTGGCAACAGGCTTGAAAGTTACCTTGAAGGAATACTTTACGGCAAAGTCAACAGAACAGTATCCGGAGAACCGTAAGACGACTTTACATGTTGCAAAACGTCATCGTGGACGTTTGGTTATGAAACGTGACGATAATGATGTCGTGAAATGCGTGGCATGTCTGATGTGTGAGAAAGCCTGTCCTAATGGAACTATAAAGATTGTTTCTGAAATGGTTACCAATGAGGAAGGTAAAAAGAAGCGTCAGCTGATAGACTACCAATATGACTTGGGCGATTGTATGTTCTGTCAGTTATGTGTCAATGCTTGTAATTTCGACGCAATAGAGTTTACTAACGATTTTGAAAATTGTGTGTTCGACAAAGATAAACTCGTTATGCACTTGGATAAAGAGCATTATGAAGGAGGAAGTCTTCCCCATCTTATAGAAGGTGGAGCACCGATGATTGTCGGACAATTCAATACTAAGACAAAATAGGAGAAATAAATAATGGCAAATCAAATTGTATTTGGAATCCTCTCTGTAATCATCTTGGCGAGTGCTGTGATGTGCGTGGCGACAAAGAGAATTATGCGTGCAGCTACGTTTCTGTTGTTCGTGTTGTTCGGTATAGCCGGAATTTATTTCCTGCTTGATTATACTTTTCTCGGTGCAGCTCAGTTGAGCATATATGCAGGAGGTATTACTATGGTTTATATCTTTGCTATTCAGCTTGTATCAAAGAGAACTTTGCAAGGTCTTGTTGAACGCATACACGGTGGACGAGTGGTTGCAGGTGCTTTGGCTGCACTTGTCGGTTTTGCGACAGTTGTAGTGGTATTGCTGAAAAACAAATTTATTGATATGGCTATGACACAACCAGATGTGGAAGTGCCAATGAAGACTATTGGAACTTCATTGCTCGGCTCGGAAAAGTATCAGTATATTCTTCCGTTCGAGTTTATATCTATATTCTTGTTGGCTTGTATTATAGGTGGAATAGTAATCTCAAAAAAAGATAAGTAATTATGATACCAGTAGAATGTTTTTTCGTGCTTAGTGCACTCTTATTCTTTATAGGTTTCTTCGGCTTTGTTACACGCCGTAACCTTATAGCCATGCTTATCTCCATTGAGCTTGTGCTGAATGCTGTCGATATCAATTTTGCGGCTTTTAACCGTATCTTATATCCCGGACAATTGGAAGGTTTCTTCTTTACCTTGTTCGCCATTGGAGTGAGTGCTGCCGAGACAGCTGTAGCTATTGCCATCATCATCAATATCTACCGCAACATCCACAGCGATCAGGTGAACAGTATTGAAAACATGAAATTATAAGAAATATGGATTACAGTTATGTATTTTTGATACTTCTTTTACCTGCTTTTAGCTTTCTTGTGCTTGGTTTGGCAGGTATGAAGTTAAGCCATAAGATTGCTGGAATTATAGGAACAATTGTATTAGGTACTGTATTCTTCATGTCTTGTTATACTGCGTATGAATATTTCATAGGTATAGGAAGAGGTGCTGATGGATTGTTTCCTACCGTTACAGCTTTTGATATAACGTGGTTGAAGTTCACAGAACTTCTGACTTTTAATATTGGATTCCGTCTTACACCAATTTCCGTAATGATGCTTGTGGTTATATCCACAGTCAGCTTTATGGTTCATATATATTCTTTTGGATATATGCATGGTGAGAAAGGTTTTCAGCGTTATTACGCATTTTTGTCTCTATTTACCATGTCCATGCTTGGACTTGTTGTGGCAACTAACATATTTCAGATGTATCTATTCTGGGAACTTGTTGGTGTAAGTTCTTACCTGCTCATTGGTTTCTATTATCCGATGACTTCTGCGGTTGCCGCATCAAAGAAAGCTTTCATCGTAACACGATTTGCCGATTTGTTCTTCCTTATCGGTATTTTGTTTTACAGTTTCTATGTAGGAACGTTTAATTTTGACCTTACATCAGATCCTTCTCTTGCCGGTAACGTTGCAGGTGCATCTTGGATTATGCCTTTGTCACTGTTCTTTATGTTTATAGGTGGTGCAGGTAAGTCTGCAATGTTCCCTTTACATATATGGTTGCCTGATGCAATGGAAGGTCCAACACCGGTTTCTGCTTTGATTCATGCTGCCACGATGGTTGTTGCAGGTGTATATCTTGTAGCGAGCTTATTCCCCATGTTTGTGCAGTATGCTCCGGAGCAGCTGCATTGGATTGCCTATATTGCCGCGTTTACGGCTTTCTATGCAGCAGCCGTTGCTTGTTGCCAGAGTGACATTAAGCGCGTCTTGGCGTTTTCTACTATTTTACAGATTGGCTTTATGCTTGTTGCGCTTGGCGTATGTATGCCGGACCATGTAACCGGTTCAGTGGCTGCTACGGAAGAGTATGCCGATGTTAACGGTCTCGGTTATATGGCAGGTATGTTCCATTTGTTCACCCATGCAATGTTCAAGGCATGTTTGTTCTTGTGTGCAGGATGTATAATACATGCTGTTCATTCTAACGAGAAAGCAAATATGGGTGGTTTAAGAAAGTATATGCCTATTACTCACATAACATTCCTTATCTCTTGTCTTGCTATTGCCGGCATTCCTCCTTTCTCCGGTTTCTTCTCAAAAGACGAAATCCTTGTGGCTTGCTATAACTTCCATCCTGTCATGGGTGCGGTTATGAGCGGAATTGCTATGATGACAGCATTCTATATGTTCCGTCTTTATTATGTGATATTCTGGGGAAAGAGCTATTACGAGACAAATAAAGAAAACGGAGCGAAGAAACCTCATGAAGCACCTTTGACAATGACATTTCCTTTAATGTTCCTTGCTGCTATTACGTGTTTGTGCGGTTTTATTCCTTTCGGAAATTATGTGTCTGCAAATGGAATCAGTTTTGATACACATTTGAATTATACCGTTGCAGGTGTTTCTGTGGGCTTGGCAGTTATTGCTATAATAGTTGCAACGATTATGTATAAAGGAGAAGAAACTCCAATAGCAGATATGTTGGCACGTAAATTTCCGAAACTTCATCGTGCGGCTTACAAACGTTTCTATATGGATGAAATATGGCAGTTCGTAACACATAAGATAATATTCCGTTGTATAAGTACACCTATTGCATGGTTTGACCGTCATGTCGTAGATGGAACATTCGATTTTATGGCTTGGGGTACTAATGAGGCTGGTGAAACCATACGTCCATGGCAGAGCGGTGATGTGCGCCAATATGCGATATGGTTCTTGACAGGTACGGTTGCGCTTGCACTCGTATTACTCGCAATAGCAATGTAAAAGTAAAAAAATAGAAGAAATGAATATATTAACATTATTCGTAGTAATCCCCGTACTGATGTTGTTTGGGCTTTGGCTCTCACGCAATCTTAATCAGGTACGTGGCGTGATGGTAGTCGGTTCTTCTGCCCTTTTGGCACTATCTGTATGGCTGACAATCACATTTATTCAGATGCGCGATGCAGGTAACACAGACCCCATGCTTTTCACTTACAGCGTTTCTTGGTTTAAACCTTTGAACATCTGTTATTCTATTGGTGTTGACGGAATATCTGTCGTTATGCTGCTTCTTTCAAGCGTCATTGTGTTTACCGGTACTTTTGCTTCTTGGCAGTTGAAACCTTTGACTAAGGAATATTTTCTTTGGTTTACACTTCTTAGCACCGGTGTGTATGGCTTCTTCATCTCTATTGACATGTTCACAATGTTTATGTTCTATGAAGTTGCGCTTATTCCTATGTATCTTCTCATAGGTGTATGGGGGAGCGGTAACAAGGAGTATGCAGCAATGAAGCTTACACTTATGCTTATGGGAGGTTCTGCATTGCTTATTCTGGGCATATTAGGTATATACTATTTCAGCGGTGCTACGACAATGAACGTATTGGAAATTGCCGAATTGCACAACATACCGGTTGATATTCAGAAGATTTTCTTCCCATTTGTATTCATCGGTTTCGGTGTTCTTGGAGCGTTATTTCCTTTCCATACATGGTCACCTGACGGTCATGCGTCAGCACCTACCGCTGTATCTATGTTGCATGCAGGAGTGCTTATGAAGTTGGGAGGATACGGATGTTTCCGTATTGCCATGTTCCTATTGCCGGAAGCTGCACATGAACTTGCGTGGATCTTCATTATTCTGACAACAATCTCTGTTGTATATGGAGCTTTCTCTGCTTGTGTTCAGACCGATTTAAAGTATATCAACGCCTATTCATCTGTTTCCCATTGCGGACTTGTGCTTTTTGCATTGCTTATGATGACCCAGACTTCATGTACCGGTGCAGTATTGCAAATGCTTTCTCACGGTCTTATGACAGCATTGTTCTTTGCACTTATCGGTATGATTTACGGACGAACACATACACGTGACATCCGCAAACTTGGCGGTCTGATGAAGATAATGCCTTTTCTTAGTGTGGGTTATGTTATTGCCGGTCTGGCAAATCTTGGACTTCCGGGATTTTCCGGTTTCGTTGCAGAGATGACAATCTTTGTCGGTTCGTTCCAGAATGCAGATACATTCCATCGTGCAGCGACAATAATTGCATGTACGTCAATCGTCGTTACGGCTGTTTATATACTTCGTGTTGTGGGCAAGATACTTTTCCAGAGCGTTTCAGATCCGCATTATGAAACACTTACTGATGCCACATGGGATGAGCGTTTCTCTGTTATATGCCTTATCTTCTGTGTCGCAGGACTCGGAATTGCACCGCTTTGGGCAAGCAATATCGTTTCCGACACACTCGGTCCTATCATCGAACATATAAATACTGTATCAGTAATAGCATCAATTTAATAAACAAGTAGAAAAATGAATTACAGTCAATTCTTAAATATGATACCCGAAGCATCACTCGTTGTCATTCTGGTTATCGTTTTCTTTGCCGACTTTATTACGGCGAACAGTAAGGAACGTAAGTGGTTCAACCCGCTTGTTTGCATTCTTATGCTGGCACAGACGTTGCTCGATTTGTATATTACCGAACCTACGTCTGCATTCGGAAATATGTATGTTACATCCGAGTCGGTTAACATCATGAAGACTATTCTTGCAGGAGGAACACTCATCGTGTTCATTCAGGCACGTCAATGGTTATCACGAGAAGACACTCGTATCCATGAAGGAGAATTCTATATGCTCATCATATCCACACTTCTCGGTATGTTTATGATGATGAGTTCAGGACACTTCCTGATGTTCTTCCTTGCCCTTGAAATGGCAAGTGTGCCTTTGGCTTGTGTTGTTGCGTTGGATAAGTATCGCAATGCAAGTGCCGAAGCAGCTGCAAAGTTCATCTTGACTGCGGTTTTTTCGAGCGGTGTCATGCTATATGGTATATCTTTTATATACGGAGCAGGAGGAACATTGTATTT
>CALGRN010000212.1 GCA_937880835.1 uncultured Prevotella sp.
ATAAAGGCCCTTTGCCCCGACAGCTTTGCTTTCATCCACAGAAGGCGTGCAGAAAGCTGCTCCGTTTTCACTGTAGAAATTCATAAATTTAACGAAATAAATTCCGTTATACATCTATTTAATAGAAACAGAGTCCTATTTTCTCTTTGTTGTAAGTCAATATTTATTTTTTTATGCAGTAATTTATTCGCTGCTGTCGTTTTCGAGCAGATGCGTTGCTAATCCGTCGGCTGCCTGTATTATTGCAGCAAGAGGATAGTTGTCCGACGCAACAGATATATTGCTTTTGCTTTCGTAGCTTTGAAACGACAGATCCCATGCCCCCATGTGCCATCTTATGGCTACAATCTCGTCGTTGGTAAGTTCAAGTCCCAATCGCAGAAGCATTATAACAGACTTCTCTCCATGCCCCACGGGAAACCGAGAGTAGTCTGCATCATAACCATCGTAGCTCTCCCAACGGTTGTTTTCGTCTTTTCTCCATCTCTGTGTCTTTCTATATACGTTGGTTTTGCATACGTCGTGCAGCAATGCCGCTATTATAACGCTCTCGTGCGGAAGTCTTTCCGCTATCTCCGGACGAAGCGAACACATTGATTCGCATAATTTATGTGCCACGTCATAAACGTTCAGCGAGTGTTCGAGCAGTCCGCATTCTTTGTTCAAATGGCGGTTGGATGATGCCGGAGCTGTGAAGAAGCCCGCTTTGTCAAGATATTCTATAACGTTGTCTATACCTTTGCGTTCCGTTGATTTCAGCAAACTTACAAATTCGTTTTTCATATTAGGGTTATTAAGTTGTTGCGGTTTAAACGTTCCGTTAATTTCTTAACGAGTTCAAGAGTCTGCAATGCCGTTGTCAAACTCTGTCCGCTTTCCATTAGGTTTATGGTTATCTGCATCCGATTATAGCATGCAAACAGACTGTCATTGTTGCTTTCCTGTGTGTCCGACAGCCGTTTCATTACGTATCAGATTTGCAAAATTATCATTTTTATTTTGATATTGGTATCAATAACAAAAAAAATATTATATTTGCGATTATGAAAATAATAAGAAACAGCATTATTCCTTTCAAAGGATATGACGCAATAAACGTTTTCGGACTGTTGTTTTGTCGTAAAGATGCCGTACTCGACAAGGAACTTATTAATCACGAACGCATACACTTTGCGCAGATGAAAGAGTTGGGGTTTGTGTTTTTCTATCTGTGGTATCTTATGGAATGGCTCATCAGAATACCCACGAAAGACAATGCTTACGTCAATATCTCGTTCGAGCGAGAGGCTTATGCCAACATGAATGACATCGACTATCTCAAAAAAAGACGGCTTTATGCGTGGTGTAAGTATCTGCGCAATGCGAAGATGAAATGACTTTCCGACAGCGTTCTACACAACATCTACAACAAACAGGGTGTTTCCTTCAATCTTGAAACGCACGTCGCGTCCGGCGAAAGACATTCCGTATATTCGCTCAGAGTCATCATGATAGTGCGGACGAGGGTCTAACGACAGCGTTTCGGCTATGCATTCGGCATCTTCTTTTGCGAACATCAGCCTGAATTTTTCAGGAAAGTCCACTTTAAGAACATTCCAACTTCTTTTATCCGCAAATCCACTTCGGGCGTCATTATGGCAGTCCGCATATCTCACATAAGGTTTTATGTCATATATAGGTGTACCGTCCATGAGGTCTGCACCTATGACATTTATCACGGGAGCATCGGAAGCATCATAATCCACGCTTGATATTCTGACGGAAGACAACCCCAATCCGTTAGGACGAAAAGGCGAACGAGAAGCAAATACACCAATCCTTTCGTTGCCGCCGAGTCGCGGAGGGCGTACGGTAGGGTTGAATTGGTTGTATTCATTTTCAGAAAATCCCCAAATCAACCATAGGTAATCGAATTCTTCTATTCCTCTTACGGCTTCTTTGTTGCGATATTCTTTCTCGAAAACGATACGTCCGCGCAATGCTTCAACTAATCCGCTCTGGCGCGGAATACCGAATTTTGAAGTGAACGGAGAGTGGAAATATGCTATCGGATTTATTTCTTTCATTTCAATGTCTGTGTTTTTTGCATCCTCGCCGTTATTTCAAGAAAGGATGTTTCAATAAAAGTTGAGAAATCAAAACACTATATACCTTCGGGAGGTTTTACAGAACTACCTTATATATAATAAGGTGTGCATGGCGAAGTAAGGGTCAGACGACAAGCATGGAAGCCGTATTAACGTTATGTCAGAATTTCTTTCCTGAAACTATATTTATGAACGTCTTTATCAGAATCTTTGCATCGAAAATCAAAGACCTGTGTTCAAGATAGTAAAGATCCAGTTCAAGACGGCGCAACATTTTCTCCATCGTGTCGGTATATCCATTGTACAGTGTTGCATAGGATGTAACACCGGGACGCACCTGATATAGATATGTATATCTTGAATCGTGTTCCATAATCTTGTCTATATAGTATTTGCGCTCCGGGCGTGGTCCTATGAATGCCATATCCCCTTTAAGCACATTGTAAAGTTGCGGCAATTCGTCGAGATGATGACTGCGGAGAAACTTTCCCACCTTTGTAAGACGGGCGTCCTTGTCGTGCTGGAAAAGCTCAGGACCGTTCTTTTCAGCATCAAGTCTCATGCTTCGGAACTTGTAAATATTAAACGGACGCCCGAATCTTCCTATACGTTCCTGCTTGAATATTGCCGCCCCTCCGTATTCACGCTTTACTGCAATGTAGCAAATCAGAAACAATGGCGAGAAAATGATTAGGCAAACAACGGCAATTATGAAATCTATGACACGTTTGAAATTGCGTTCAATCTCATTCATTCCGTCATAAACGTACTGCGGATTTTCTACTGCCATAGCTTTGATATAATCTGAATATTGGTTGCTAAACATTTATGCGTTTTCTATTATAATAACGTGAAAATAGTGTTTAATATTATACAATTATCATTATACGATTGCAAAGGTAGTAAAAAAATGATTACGATACAATACAAAAGCCCTTGTTTTAACAAATAACGAGTTGACAATGTCTTTTAGAAAATAAAAGCAACTGAAAATTGTTTATATCCGGTTATTGCGTGAGCATTGTTTCAGATTAAATGCAATATTAAGAATATGAGAAAAATGCCATTATGCTTTTAATATCGCATATATAAAAGGATATACATTCGTATTTAAAAAGCTGCGTTTCAAAAGCTATCCTTTTGCGTTGTGAAAGCTATCCTTTTGCACTCTGAAAGTTATTGTTTTGCGATGCAAAAGGATAGCTTTTGAAGCGCGGTTTCCTATATACCGTTTTTCAAGCATATAAAATCTTCACCTACGGTATATATGTTTATGCGTGTTTTCATTATTGCAAATAATGCTTTTTCCATACCCGACATTTGGTTTCACGACATGAAAAAACGGGAGTTTACATTGTAAAACTCCCGTCTGTCGCATTGTTATCGCATACGACTGTTTTAACTCTCTGATTTGCGACTGATAATCTTGTTACTTGTTTTTTATATCTCTTTATTTCATTTCCTTATCTTCTGCCTCCGAAATGTCCGCCACCTGAGTGTCCGCCGCCGTTAGAATGACCACCGCCGAAACTTCCGTTGCTGCCTCTCGAAGGGCTTGAATATGTGTTGTTGGAACGTGAAGGCGTGCCGAAAGAGTGTGAAGATGAACTTGAAGAGCTTCGAGGTGTAAACGAACTGCGCGGAGTTTCTGTTGTCGAACGTCTTCTTTCGCCGTTATTGAATGTAGAATTGCCGCGTCCGTTGTTACCGTCATATCTGCGCGTAACGGTAGTTCTGGTAGAGCTTTCGCGTCCTCTGCCGTTGTTTCCGCGTAGTGTCGGGCGATTGTTCTGGTAGTCGCTGCGCTCGAATGTGCGTGTATTACGGCTGTTTCCGAACGAACCTCTGTTGTCGTAACGGTGCGTATTGCCTGTTTGTCCGTATTCGTTATGCCTTCCTGCATTGCCGAACGAGCCTTCTCTTCTGTCTCTGTTGCGTGCATTGTCATATCCGTAACGATAGTCGCCGCGTTTGAATCCGTCTCTCATACCGAAACTGCGTCTTTCGTTTCTGTAACTTCTTCCTCTGTACCAACTGCGTCCTCCGTTCATTCTCCAACTGTGTCCGCCTCGATAAATAGTATAGAAGCGCGGACGTCCGAAATAATAATATTCTCTATGAGGATAACGAGCGTATATTCTGAAACGCCAATAACCGGCATTCCAATATATCGGACGATAGAAATATGCAGCATCGCAGAATGCTCTGTATTGCCAATCAAACAATATATAACTTAAATCCAGATTGCGATATGTCCAATAAGTGCCGTACAAATCATCTACGGTGTTCACGCTAAGGAGATAATCCAGATTTATCTCGAAAGCCGCTTCATACTGCTCTTCCGTAAGATTGAGCTCATAAGCCATCTTGTCTGTGAGGAAAAGAGCTTGGTTACGTGCCTGCTCGTAACTCATTGCATTTGCCGCAATTGTCATTGTCAGAAATGCTGTAAGTGCCATGATAAACCGTTTCATAATCTAATTTATTTTAATTAATAATCAATTTCATGTTGCAAAGAAAATAATAAAAAACAAGCTTATGAAAGGTTTTTCCCTAAACAAGCATGGGAATTTCCCTATACTTGGAATTATATATGCTGTACGTATGATTTGATAAGCGCAGAAAGACTGTCTGTTTTAAGATACCATTCCTGCAATAACCGTTTTTTTCCACATTATTTATATAGAATAAAATAATATGATTAAATTAACGTTATCTACACAGACTAAATTTAAAATGAAAAAAATAACAACACTTCTGATTGCTTCCATTCTCTCTTGTTCGGCATATTCGCAAGATGTCGGATATAATGATAACGCCGAAAAGGATAAGCGACACAAGGGACTTGAATATAAAATGGAACTGCAATCGAGCTTTTCCGATGACAAGACACCGCTATGGTTGAATGCAAACAGACATGGTTTGAGTTCGCTTGACAAGAGCAACGGATATTTAAGAGCAGGCATTATGAAGAATGTCAACTATAATGAGAGCCGCAAACCGGCTGTCGGTTATGGTATAGATGTTGCCGTTCCATACAACTTCACGAGCAATTTTGTGGTGCAGCAGGCTTTCGTCGATGTGCGCTGGATGCACGGATCGCTCACTGTCGGCAGCAAAGAATATCCGCTTGAACTTAAAAACAACGCTCTCAGCAGCGGTTCGCAGACGCTCGGAATAAATGCTCGTCCGGTGCCGCAAGTACGCATTGCTCTGCCCGATTATTGGACGTTGCCTTTCGGAAACGGTTGGTTGCATCTGAAAGGGCATATTGCCTATGGTGCAATGACAGATGACAAATGGCAGCATAGCTTTACGGGAAGAAGGTCGAAATATGCCGACAACGTGCTTTATCACAGCAAATCGGGATATATAAAGATAGGAAATGAAGAGATGTTTTGCGATTGGAGCTTTGAATTCGGACTTGAAATGGCATCCAACTTCGGCGGAACATCGTATAAACCGCAAGCAGACGGCACTGTTCAAGTAATAAAGAACGGCAAGGGTATAAAAGATTTCTGGCGCGCATTCGTACCCGGAGGTGCTGAAACATCAGAGAAAGGAACGGTTTATCAGAACGCTGCGGGAAATCAGTTGGGAAGCTGGGTGAGCCGCATAAGCTACAATTCAGACACTTGGACGCTTGCTTTTTATGCAGATAAGTTCTTTGAAGACCA
>CALGRN010000213.1 GCA_937880835.1 uncultured Prevotella sp.
AAGCGAGGTATAAGATAAGGTGCTATTGTAGGCAATATACCGATGTTAAATGTTCCGGTAAGTGATTTTTTCTCTTCTTCAATCATTTCTTTCAACTTGCGAGCCCTAACCAACACTCTCCAAGCATGCTCAATAATTACCTTTCCGGTATTAGTCGGAACGAGCGGTTGTTTCTTTCTGTCGAATATCTTAACCCCAAGTTCGTCTTCAAGTTTCTGCACCATTGAACTAAGCGTAGGTTGAGTTACGTTGCAATATTCTGCCGCTTTTGCAAAATGTCTGAATCTATATACGGCTACGATATATTCAAGTTGTTGTAATGTCATTGCCTTATTTTTAGTTTACGGCAAAAATAATCAATTTAAATCTACTTTACAAATTATATATAAGTTTTTTTCTTTGAAATGCCAATAAACAAAGAGATTTTCACGTTAATATTGATTTTGCCTATATCAATATAGACAAAAACTGTTTTGTTTGTAAATTGTTAATTATAACTTTGCATCAACAAAATAAAGAACGAATATTATAAACACAATAAAATAATAAAGTTATGAAGATACAAATGCCAAATCTCCCTTATGCAACAAATGCATTGGAGCCAGTAATAAGTGAGCAGACAATAAACTTCCACTACGGAAAGCACCTGTTGAATTACGTAAACACGTTGGATAGTTTAGTAAAAGGTACACAGTATGAAGATAAGAGTGTTGAAGATATAATTGTTTCAGTAGAAGACGGACCTATATTCAATAATGCCGGACAGGTATTGAACCATGCTCTGTACTTCTCTCAGTTTAAATCACCGGTAGCTGATAATAAGCCGCAAGGAAACATTGCAGAAGCAATAGACAAGGCTTTCGGAAGTTTCGATAATTTCAAGAAAGAGTTCTCACAGGCAGCAATAACATTGTTCGGTTCTGGTTGGGCTTGGCTGTCACAGGACAAAGACGGCAAGCTCGTTATAACAAAAGAGCAGAATGGAAGCAACCCTATCAGAACAGGCAACAATCCGCTTCTGGGCATAGATGTATGGGAACACTCATATTATCTTGATTATCAGAACCGCCGTGCAGACCACATTGCAGCCGTATGGGACATCATAGATTGGGAAATAGTAGGAAGCAGATTACGATAATTAAATGATTAAGATATAATAAACAAATAATTAAAACATAACACAAGACATAGAAATGGAATCAATAATAAATGCACAAGTACCTGAATTCAAGGTACAAGCCTTTCAAAACGGTGAATTCAAGACAGTTTCTAATGAAGATATAAAAGGCAAGTGGGCTGTTTTCTTCTTCTATCCTGCTGACTTTACATTCGTTTGTCCGACAGAATTGGTTGACCTTGCAAGTAAATACGAGCAGCTGAAATCTATGGGCGTAGAAGTATTCTCTGTAAGTTGTGACACTCATTTCGTACATAAGGCATGGCACGACGCATCAGACAGCATCAAGCAAATAAAGTATGCAATGCTCGCAGACCCTATTGCAGTGTTGAGTCGTGGTTTCGGTGTGTACAAAGAAGAT
This sequence comes from uncultured Prevotella sp., assembly GCA_937880835.1. Taxonomy (GTDB): domain Bacteria; phylum Bacteroidota; class Bacteroidia; order Bacteroidales; family Bacteroidaceae; genus Prevotella. Next base: position 1,539 of record CALGRN010000213.1, read on the forward strand.
GACGGAGTGGCTTATCGCGGAACATTCCTCGTAGATCCGGAAGGTAAAATAAAGATTGCTGAAATACAGGACAACAGTATAGGACGTAACGCCGACGAACTTGTAAGAAAGATTGAAGCAGCCCAATTCGTAGCATCTCACGATGGAGAAGTATGCCCTGCACGTTGGAAGAAAGGTGATGAAACGCTTAAACCAAGTATCGATCTTGTAGGTAAGATTTAAAAAATCAGGATATATTGACATAAAAGGAGTGAAGAGATTGGAATTAATTAAACCAGTCTTTTCACTCCTTTTTTATAATGCATGTTAGCGTATGGATACGAATACGGATACTTTTTCTGCTCTAAATATCCGCATGCCTGCATCCACATCTTGCTTTTGGGGTATTCGGACAGACACGGGGGCTGTCCCTACGAGTTGATTGTTCTCTGCATACATATAATAATGTCCATTCATATTGATTGTTCTCAACGTATATATAATAATGTCCTGTCCGTAGGGACGCGCCCTGTGCGTGTCCGAAACATACAAGTGCCTGCCCTAAATCAACCACATGTCATCCTACTTCATCCCTTATCTTATCCATAATAATACACCTTATTATATATATTACAGGCAGCCGGTGAACAAACTCACAATGCATTGCCGGAACGAACGGCAACGAGGAGGATCGGGAGGTGGGATTTCGAGAAGATCATCATACTCCGTTATCATGCCGTCGGTCAAGCTCATCACCTATCATATAGCGGATGGTGTCAAGCAAACTCATGCGCTTTTCAGAATACAGTCACCGGATTTTCCATACAAAGACTACCAAAACGATGTACAAAAACAAGTCATATCCCCGAGCCTAATATTCTCCTCTTCGTAAAGAGCTATGCTTTTTATCGCAAGGAGCATAGCTTTTTACGATAAGGAGCATAGCTCTTTACGATAAGGAGCATAGCTCTTTACGATAAAAAGCATAGCTCTTTACAGCAAGGAATTGAACTGTCAGTCGCATATATCTGTATTGTGTTGAAAACCAATATATTATAAGCATTTTCAAAAGTTATCCTTTTATCTTGCAAAAGGATAACTTTTGGGAGAGAAAACAATAGCTTTCAGCATGCAAAAGTAATGCTTTTGAAACGCGTTTTATTTCTCAACGGCGGCAGATATGCATACTGGCACATGTTGTTGCGTATATATAGGTCACGTGGATATGCGGACACGTACAGGATGCGTCCATACATGCAGGATAATTAAACATTGTTTTTAATGCAACCGCATGTTGCGATAAAATCAATATGTAGGGACAGGCTGCGTGTCTGTACGAAATATCCACAAAATAGTTAGCAGGGCAATGCACATTATTGCAAATGCAGATGCACGTTGCGATATAATCAATGTGTAGGAAAAGACGTTATGTTTGTCTGCAAATTATATGAAGAACATAATTCTGTGACGGTCATAATATAAAGCAAGTTATGAATATCTTCAACTCTGCTTTAATGCAACTTTTATCGGAATATTAATGTTGAATTATATCTTTTCTGAAAAATTATGCATCTCTTACATAATCTAAACAATGAAAACGAAGCGTATAGACTCAAAAAGTTGCATGCCTATAATGTATATAGGCAGAAGAGGCACGCAGTATGACACACCCCATGTCAGTGCATCGTAAATATCATTTAGCGAGAGAAAGTGCCGGCTTACAGAACCGAATGTGACAGAAAATATCGTTATACAAAAAGCAACAACGGGTATTATGCTTTGACTGAAACTGCTCGGAAACAGATGTCCCGTGACACTAAGCAGCACCGCGTGCGGCGTAACCGTAAGAAGCAGTATTATAACAGTGAACAATACTGCCTCTGTAAACACCAATTCCAATCCCAAGCGTTGACGTAAAGAGAGTTTACGCGAAGAAAAAATCGTTCTTACAGCATCTGTAATACCGCTTCTGAGCAGTGTTCCCACTGCCACCATCAGCAATATTGCCCATATCATAACAGGCGAAGCGAGGTTATCAACGAAACTTCCTAAGAACCAACGTATGCCCTCACTGCTCAGCAATGAACGCATACGGAGAGTTGGTTCGGCAGCCGTTAACAGCCACGAAAACAATATAAGTGCTGCCTGCACGATACATAATATCAACGCAGTGACAGGAAGTAATCTCTTATTCCTCATCCGGATACAGGTTGTCTATATCTATAATTCGCAGTTCGAGCGCACGTACGACGAGTCTGGTGGCATTCACTCCATATCCGCCGTTACCGTTCGGAAACAGCTTCTGAACAAGTTCGTTCTGCCGTTTTTCAAGACTTTTCACGCCAAAAGGCATGCCACGAAGGTTCGTTATCTGCTCTTTCGTGAAGCCCAAAGCAAGATGTCGCAGGAAACGTTCATCATATTCGTCTATCTCATAGTCTATAACTGCCTCCTGATGCATTATCTGTCCGTTGACGCTACGCACAAACCTTTCTATCATTTTCTTTAATATGGGCTGGTTGAACACAAGTTTCTTGCCGTCCATTACGCTGCTCACATCGCCACGCGTCAGCAATTCTCCGCTTTTAAGAATTATACCGTCAGCTCCTGCATCAAGTACATCGACCCATAGTTTTTCGTTCAGTATCTCGCCCGTGAATATTAAAACTTTCACCTTCGGATATTGTTCTTTTGTCTGGCGACATATCTCTACGCCGACAGTTGTAGAACCGCCAAGTCCCAAGTCGAGCAATACAAGTTCCGGAAGCTGCTGCTTTATAAGTTTCCAATAAGCCTGTTCGCTGTCCGCCGTGCCTATTATCTCTGCCTCAGGAATATCGTTACGAAATATGCCTTCTGTGCCTTTTAGTTCCAATGGCACGTCTTCAACTATTATAACTTTGAATTTATCCATAATATTTTTATGCTTTTGCCAGTGTTATTTTTATTGTTGTATTGTTCTTTTCATTTATAAATGCAGTTATTCCGCAACCTCTTCGGTTTGTACTTTCGCCGTTGTCGCGCACAATTTGTCTGCATATAAGATAAGGAATGTTTTCTACTTTCGGTGTGAAAATGTCGCGACATTGCTCTGCGGTCATGTTAAGAGCCTTCATTTCTATTTCGAGCACGACATATTTTTCCTCATATTCATATACGTTTATGCTTGGATCATTGCCTCCGTTCTTCTTTATTATAATGTCGAACATATATTTCAGCGCGTCTTTATCACCGATAATATCGGGATATATCATTTCCAGTGCGTTATGTTTAGGTATCAGTTCTGCTATGTTTATGGTCTTTAAGTCGAACTTTACAGCCTCTACTTGTCTCATAGCCTGCATACTTAGAATCGAAAAAAGCTCTTTGTAATATCCCGCAAGTTCGCCTATTGAGTCGAGATTGCTATCTTTTCCCTCTATCAGATGCCTTATGCGCGAAGGATAGTACATGGTTTCGTGCTTCAAAGTGCTTAAACAATTATCCAAAACACTGTTGCTTATGTGCAACTTTCCGTTTTCAAGTTCTGCCCTTTTGCATTCGTCTTCCGCAAACTCTATATTCGTCATTGCGACTTTGTTAGCATCTATCGACTTGCTTAATGCCGCCTTTATGTCGTTAACTATTTTCAAAAGAGGGGCAGGAAACCTTTCGCTTTCAATACCGTTTATATGTTCGAGTTTCTCATTATCAGACTTATTGCTGAGCAGAATGTCGTTTACGAGATTTACTTTCTCTACACAGAAACGATAAAATAACAAGTGACGATAATAGATAAAGTAGTATGCCGGGAATATAAGCATGAAAAGAATTACCAATATAGTCACGGCTACGGTCTTGTTAGATTCCGATTTCTGCATCACCCGGCAATATTCGCCAAGCGTTTCATCTGCCGAAAGCTCCTTGAAAAGCAGAGTATAGACCTTATTATTGTATCTGTAAAGCTCCCATTCATGCAGTGCAAGGGCAGCAACGGCAATTTCGTTGCGTATGTCAAGTATTATCTGATAATTCATTGGCAGGTTTTCGTGCAGCCACTTTATTTCGGATGATGTTCCTGAAATGTCACCGTTACGCTTCATAAGCAATTTTCCATTGGGGCGTATGGTTTTGTAATAAAGATTTAAATAGTGCCTGCAACTGTCCGAAAATACAAGTGTTCTTTCGTATTTTCCCTTTATGTTGCAGAAATAAGCACTGTCTGCGAAAGCATCTGCTTTATCTAATAGTAATGATTTTTTGTCGAGTGCCATTGCATTTGTGCTGCCGACTAACATCAAGATGAGTGTCAAACCCTTTACAATACCTTTCGGAAGACGGAAAGAAAAGCAACTTCCTCTTCCCGGTTCACTTGTTGCAGAGATGTCGCAAACATTGAATATCTGACTTATTTTCTTATATTTTTCTATTATTCCTTTGCAATTCATAAGCCCGAAGCCATGCCCGTCGTATATCTTATGATTGAAAATATTGTTTAGTTTCTCTTCATTTATTCCTTCACCGGTGTCCTTTATTGATATTTCCACATATTTTTCAGTTGATGCTGCACTTATATTTACGCTTCCGCCGGAAGGTGTAAACTTACGCGCATTGTCTGCAATGGTATTTATCATGAATAGTGTCAGTGTCTTGTCTGCTTTGACACTTTCAGTCGTCGGCTCAACTATCAGGTTCACACCTTTAAGTTTAAATCCCATACGTCCTTTCTCAACAATGTCGAAGAGCGGTTGAAGCATGAAACTTTCAATATGCAGACTAAGTTCGCCATGACGCATTTGTATCCATTGCGTGAGCATTTCGTTATAGTCGTTTATGCTGTCTGTCAGTTCTGCTATATATTCATAACGCTCTTTGCGCACATCTTCCGTCTCTTCATTTTCCGACAAACGTTTTATTTCGTTTATCATCCTGTCTATAAATGGTGTTATACTGTTGACCAGAGATGTTTTTGCACGCTGTTCTATATTGGTTTTCTTGTTTTTCGCTATGTTCAGTTGTATTATGCCGTAGTTTTCGAGTATGCTCTCGTATCTTTCGTTATTTGCTTCCGTTTCCTCTTCGTTTCTTCGCTTCCACTCTTCAAGCGGCAGCAGAAGTTCATCAATAGTGTTGTTTTTCTTGTTTCTTTTTCTCAGATAGCTCAATCCGATGAGCAGAATGATAAGAAGTATTATAAGAGCCAATACTGCAAAAATCATTGCGTTCAACTGTTCGGAAGAGCGGTTAAGTTGGTCGGCTCTCGACTCCAAATATCTGTCCTGACGAGTCATTTCCTGTAAGTCGAGATAGATATTTCTGTTCTTATCGCTGTTTTGTTTGTCGTCTATTGCAGAATACACGACGCTCAACTGCTCTCTTATACTTGCAATAAGGTCGGGAGCTTTGTCTATTGCCTTGTTTTCAGTAAGTGCGGCTTGCAGGCATATTATTGCCGAATGGTAATCGTTTATTTGCCAATAGCATTGTGCCAAAGTACGATAAGCACCCGCAATCTGATACACATCGCCATATTTCTTAAATATGTCAAGAGAGCGTTGCGCAAGGTTTCCTGCCAAAAGACTGTCGGGCATGTAGTCTGTGTTTATGAATTGTATGGAAGGCAGGTTATCTTCTATGAGTTTGTTTCTGTATTTCTTAACTTGCAAATGTTCGCTCAAAGCCTGCATGGAGTTAGCTTCCCAAAACGGATAATCAAACTGTCTCGACATGGTGTAGCATCGTATGAGATAATCAAACTCTTTCTGATTGATTTCGTCCTGCGTACCTTTTACCACCATTCCGCCTGCTCCCAAGTTGTATAAGTAGCTCAAATACTGCGCCGTATCCTGTTGTATCTCGCCGTAGGGATTGATATCTTTCAATGCTTCTGTTGCTTGCCGTTCAAGTCCGACATAATAATAATATGCAGAAGTTATTATGTCATATTCGGTTCGAGCATAAACCATACGCAGTTTTACATGTTCTGACAGTCCGTTTTTTTCTTCGTTTATACGTCTGAAACGCCTTTTCGCACTCTCTTGATAATTGTAAAACTCCTTGTTGTCTGACTTTCGCTGACATAGGCGCATGTTTTGTATGTCGGTAATGAGCAATTCTATCTGATTGTCAGTTGAGTTTCTTGCACTGTCCAACAATATTGCAGCCTGTTTATAGTCCATTTTCGCGATACTGACGAAAGCAAGATTATTATACGCTTCTGCCTTTCCTGCGTCATAACCGCCGGCAGTTGTCAATGCCTTTTTTGCATAATAAGCAGTTGAGTCAAGGTTTCTGTAATGATATTTATATGAAAGTCCGTTAAGTCTGTCAACCTCGTTGTTGCTTTGATATGAACAACCTGAAACTACAATTACAAACAAAAGAACAAATACAGAAACGGAAAATCGTCTGCATTTGTATATAAATTCACTGACAGAAAAGGCAGTAAATACTTTGTTTGATATTTTACCAGCTGTTCTTCTCAACCTTATTTCATTTCTGACGATATGATTGTAAAACACAAAGACCGTACATACTGACAGAAAACATAACATTTCTGCGAATGTCCTACGTTCGTCTATGTGTGGCAAAGATAATAAAAAAATCAGTTAAAGGCTTTTCTTTAACTGATTTTTTATTTTGTTTCTTCTTCTTCCGCCTGCCGTTTTTTATCGTGTTTGCATATCTTTATTGCTTCTGAATATAAACAAATGCAGATGTTTTTTTACTATAAAAGAAGCTGTTTCGTATTGTATTGAAAAACAAGTTTTTAAGAATGATATTTCAAAAGCTATCCTTTTGCAGTGCAAAACAATAGCTTTTGGAATGTAAAAGGATAACTTTTGAAACTTAAAAGGATAACTTTTAAATATTGGTTTTAATGTCTTGATATACAGATATATATAGTTGTATGTTTTATCTATGCTGTTATGTAAAATAAAAAAGAACTTATTATGTTTCTTTCGGAAATGTCTTGCATACAGAGAATGATACTTTTGAGGTAATAATGAATTTGCAAGTTTATTCTGTTTGTAATAATGTTGAAATGTATGAGCAAACTTTTAAATCATGTGTTTTTCTTATTGTGTGCATATAAATAACCTGAGTTATATCAATTAAATCCAATAGATATAATTATAACCGTTAAAATTAGGAAATTGAACATACACGCAATATTGTTTAAATACATACAGTCACGTTACAATTCGGACACGCACAGGGCGCGTCCCTACATTGAGGATATAATATATACATCGCACTCAGCATGTAGGG
>CALGRN010000214.1 GCA_937880835.1 uncultured Prevotella sp.
GTATACCGTCAGTTTTTATACACCCGACAATCGTTGCAAGGTCAATCAGCGAAGTAAAATTCGTAACAAGCGAGCTGAGACCTATCGGCAAGGCAATTCTGACAAGCTCCCTTGAAATATGACGTGTCGAAAACGTCGTATTATCGCATTCTTTCGGCTTATCACGAACAAAAATCCGCATAATCGGGAAAAATATCACCGCCCCGACCGACGAAAGCGTTACACCTGAAATTCCTGCCGCCGCACAGACTGCCCGAAAATCGGTTTCAGGCGGAAAAAACGCCATTACCTCGCTTTTATGACTTATCGCCGCCCCACAAAGAAAAAGTCCCGCCGCAGTTTTTACAATTCCCTCAGCAAGCTGTGAAAAAGCTGTCGGGTACATATTGCACAATCCCTCGCAGTATCCCCTCTCAACCGCCGTAATACAGCCGAAAAATACCGACGGAGCTATAAATTTTACGGCAATTTCCGCATCGGGCGATTTTGCAATATAAACCGCAAACGGCTCGGCTGTAAGCAGAATCAGGAATGTACCGAAAAGTCCCACCGCCGAAAAAAGCAAAAGTGCGGTTTTGCGTACCTTTCGGGCATTTTTGTACATTCCGAATGCCGTACTCTGTGCCGTCAGACGTGCTGTCGCAGATGAAAGTCCCGTTACGGTAAGTGCATAAATTGGCAGAAAAAGGCTGTATGCCGAGCTGAAGAAGCCCATTCCCACCCCTCCGAGCATATTCGTAAGCGGTATTTTGAATACCGCCCCAAGCACTTTCGATACGACTGCTGATATCATCAATATCACCGAGCCTTTGATAAAATCCTGCTTTTTCACAAAAAAACCACCTTTTTTGAAATTATACAAAAATATATGTTGCTACTTTTGAAAATATGTGGTATAATGAATATGTTATATTCATTATACGCTATTTAAATGCCCTTGCAGATACGCAAATCCTCCTTGATTTGCTCCCTGCATATCGGGCGATTATACCCCAAAATCACAGATTTTGTGGTATAATGAATACGGTATGTGTATGTTAATTTAGATTTTATACCTTAAAATAAATCAAAAATACAGAAAGGACGGCTTTTTATGAATTATAAATTTTCAGATAAAGTCGCAGGCTTAAAAGCTTCTGCTATCAGAGAAATTCTCAAGTTCACTTCTGAACCCGGCGTTATTTCTTTTGCCGCAGGCAACCCTGCACCTGATGCTTTTCCTGCCAAAAAAGTTGCTGAAATTTCAGCTGAGCTTCTCGAAAATGACCCTATTCTTGCTCTCCAGTACAGCATTACTGAGGGCTATCCGCCGCTTCGCAACGCCTTAAAAGAGAGTATGACTGCTCAGAAATGCTACAATGAAAGCATTGATGACCTTATTATTACCTCAGGCGCACAGCAGGGCAACGAACTTGCCTGCAAGGTTCTTCTCAATGAGGGTGACACCCTTATCTGCGAATCACCAAGCTTTATCGGCTCTCTTAACGCTTTCAAGTCTTATAATGTAAATCTTGTCGGCGTTGAACTCGAAAACGACGGCATTAACCTCGAAAAACTCGAAGAAGCTGTTAAATCCAACAAAAACGTAAAGCTCCTCTACCTTATCCCTAATTTCCAGAACCCTACAGGTCTTACTATGTCCTGGGAAAAGAGAAAGGCTGTTTACGAGCTTGCTAAAAAATATGACTTCATTATCTTAGAGGATAACCCTTACGGCAACCTCAGAATCTCCGGTGAGGATATCCCTGCTATCAAAACTCTCGATACAGAGGGCAGAGTTATCTATACAGGTACATTCTCAAAGATTCTCTCCCCTGGTTTCAGAACCGGCTATGTTTCTGCTCCTAAGGAGATTATCCAGAAAATCGTTGTCTGCAAACAGGTTTCTGACGTTCACTCAAATATCTGGGCTCAGGTTATCTGCCACCGCTTCATGACAAGCGTTGATATGGACGCTCACTACAAAAATCTCCAGCAGATTTATAAGAAAAAATGTGAGCTTATGCTCTCTAAAATTGAGGAATGCTTCTCTAAGAAAATCAAGTATACAAAGCCTGAGGGCGGTTTGTTCATCTGGTGTACTCTCCCTGACGGCTGTGATATGATTGAGTTCTGCACAAAGGCTGTTTCTGAATACAAAATTGCTGTCGTTCCGGGTACTGCTTTCTGTATCAGCGAAAACGACAAAACTCAGTCGTTCAGACTCAACTTCTCTACCCCTACTGACGAGCAAATCGTTAAGGGAATTGAAATCCTCGGCAAAATGACTAAAGAAATGTTTGATTAATCGAAAGGAAATTTTTTAATTATGGCTACACGTTCACCACTCGACAGATACCCTGTCACACCAAAATATCTTATGACAAGAGCTCAGGCTCTCACCTTCCCTGCTGACCTTTTAAACGTTAAGGTTAAATCTGATGAGGTTTACGGTATTGTTATAGATATGCCTATGGGCATTGATATCGTTACTACTATGGTTTGCTTCGTAAACGGTGCGGCTAACCTCTATTTCAATAACGGCGGCGAGTATTCAGGTGCTTCAATGCGTTACAGAAATCTCGTTCAGGCTGCAAGAAACCTCGTTCTTAACGCTAACAACCTCAAACCTTTATGCGATAAGGTAAAGGCTTTCGATATGCCTGTCGGCAAGACACATTTTATCTATCTCCTTACAAAGAAGGGCGTTTATAAAACTGAAGTAGTTCCTGCTCTCCTTAAAGACGCTCCTGATGAAAAGCGTATATGCTTCTCTCTCTATCAGAACGTTATGAGCGAAATCAGAAACTGTCAGCTTAAAGACAGAGCCGCTAATCAGGCTAACAAGTAATCCTACGGAGTGTTATTGATATGGACAAAAAATTAATTTTCAGCGGTATTCAGCCAACAGGTACTTTCACTCTCGGCAACTATATCGGTGCTGTTCGTAACTGGGGACCTTTACAGGACGAATATAACTGCATCTACTGCGTTGTCGATATGCACGCTATTACTGTAAGACAAGAACCTGCTAAGCTCCGCAAAAACACTCTCGACGCTTACGCTCTCCTTATGGCTTGCGGAATTGACCCTCAGAAAGCCCCCATTTATGTGCAGAGCGACGTGAAAGAAACGCTCGAACTGTACCTTTTCCTCAATATGAACATGTATCTCGGAGAGCTTGAACGTGTCACTACGTTCAAGGAAAAAGCACGAAAGCAGCCCGATAACGTTAATGCCGGACTGCTTACTTATCCCACTCTCATGGCAGCCGATATTCTCCAACATCGGGCAATGAAAGTTCCGGTGGGCAAAGACCAAGAACAAAACATGGAGATGGCACGCAAATGCGCACGCCGTTTCAATAATATATACGGAGTAGATTTCTTTCCTGAACCGCAGAACTTCTACTTCAACGCCACAGCTCTTAAAGTTCCGGGACTCGACGGAAGCGGAAAGATGGGCAAAAGCGAAGGAAACTGCATCTATCTGCGCGACGATGACAAGACGATAAGCAAGAAAGTGATGAGAGCCGTAACGGATATGGGACCGCAAGAGCCCAACAGTCCGCGCCCGGAAGTGATAGAAAATCTGTTCACTTTCCTTCGTATAGCATCGACACCCGATACCTTACAGTATTTCGAAGATAAGTGGAACGACTGCTCTTTGCGTTACGGAGACCTTAAAAAGCAGATTGCAGAAGACTTGTGCAAGCTGATTTCGCCTATCAGAGAGCGTATAGAAGAATACGGCAAGGATACGGATTTGCTTGAAAGAATAGCGCGCGAAGGTGCCGAAACCGCTCGCGAGAGCGCGCAGAAGACATTGCGCGAAGTAAGGAAAATAATAGGATTCAGAGAATAAAGACGTTTTTCCGAACAGCATTTATACGGTTTTTAAAGTAAATAAAAACATACATTGGTTTGATATAGTTGAGATTGTTTTTCACTATATGTCTTGCCTTCGGGCAGTTAATTAAAAGTGTTGTTGCAGCGTGTCACGTTTATACGGGGCATGCTGCAATTTTCTTTATATGCCTTTCCTACACTGCTGTGTGTCAGCATGTTGCAAACCGCTTTTCAAAAGCTATTGTTTTGCATGCCAAAAGTTATCCTTTCGCATTGCAAAACAATAACTTTTGTGTCATGAAAGGATAACTTTTGAAAAGTGTTTTGCAACATGTTTATTTCCAACACATTAAAGAATGCGTTTTAACTGATGTAGTTCTCAAATAAAAAAGTGTGTGAACATAGCGCAAGTTGCATTTCATGCATTTCTTTATTTGGTCTTTTGATTCTGCGTTATTGTTAGTTTCGGAAAAGATTTTCTTATCTGATTTCTTTTGCTTTAATAAATCTTATTTTCTTTAAGATGATAACCATAACTACAAGTTCGCCCAAAACAAAAACAGGAATACTGCAAAAAAGAGAATTTAAAAAGTCTAACTTCATGAAATAAATAAAGAATTGCATAGATAAATAAGATACAAGAGCACCGGCAAATACCGTATATATGAACGGTATTGGTTCTTTCAAGAGTTTCACTTCTTTATTACAGTTATTACAAAGGATAGTGTAATTTGTTCCTCTAAATAAGAAACGAGAACATCTTAATATTGATATTCTTTTATGACAATATGGGCATTCTCTTACTTCCACTATTATAATTTTTTATTATATCTTTTAATTACAGAATTAATCTGATTTCACAGTATAAATTGTTTCTATACAATTACAAACTATATTTTAATTGCAAATGTAGAAAAACAGTATTTATAATACAATAAAGATCAAAAAATCTTCTTCTTTTTTTTGAGCTATTAACAGAATTTGCGATGTCATTTTATATTTTAATATTAAAATATGACAACAAATATATTATGGAAAATCAATGTTAAGTCAGTTTATTGATTAGTCATTATTATTTTAATTCACAATTATAAGCAGTAATGTTATATCTTTTTAGGAAAGAAATCTTAAACAAAAAAGTGTACAGGCAAGGTGTTGATATACATTCTATACATTTCTTTGTTTTATCTTTTATTCTCTCATTGTCCTTACCGAAAGTAAGAGTTTATATGCTAACATGAATTCTATGAAACTCGTTTGATTGGTTTAAGTATAACTGTTAAAGCTATACATACTGTCAATTCGTACAAAACGACAGAGATTTTTGAGGTAAGGAAAATAACTGTCTTTTAATGTTTTTCACAATCAAGGTATTAAATGAGAGTTAATAATATTGATTATTTGCTTGATTTTATTATCGTCAATCTAACATATTCTGCATGCCATTTTCTGACAGCCACGTGGTCTGTCCCTACATATTGGTTGCTCGTAGGGATGCGCCCTGTGCGTGTCCGAATAACCTTGCGTGTCTGCATTTACAGCAATTTGCGTGTGTAATTATTGCTTTCGGACAAACACGGTGTGCAGTACGTCAAATACGTGTTAAAAAACCGCTTTTCAAAAGCTATTGTTTTGCACTGCGAAAGGATAACTTTCATGATGCAAAAGGATAACTTTTACATTGCAAAACAATAGCTTTTGAAAATAAAGAAAGTTACACCCGGCATTCAGATTCATGAAAAACAATATGTTGTCTTTCATGTGTTTTTTATACAAAGATACGTTTCACCTCTAAATACGGTTCTTTTCTGCATCTTTATAATATAAATTCTGAATTTTTATTGCCTTATAAACACATTGTTTAAAATAAGAAACAGTACGTTTAAAAGTGATAGAAAACAGAGCCTTTCAATCAATTCTCAATTCTATTCTGAATGTTGTGCCCTTACCAACTTCACTGTTTTTGACGAATATTCTGCCGTTGTGATACTCCGTGACAATGCGTTTGGCGAGCGAAAGACCAAGCCCCCAACCGCGTTTTTTTGTTGTAAAACCGGGACGGAACACGTTTGAAATATCCTTCTTTCTTATTCCCTTGCCTGTGTCGGCAATCTCTATCACTGCCTTGTTGTTCTCGTCTGTCAGGCGCAAGGTTATCGTCCCGGCCTCTCCGCACATTGCATCTACGGCATTCTTGCAAAGGTTTTCTATCACCCATTCAAACAAAGATGCGTTCATTCTCACTATCACGTCGTCATCGGGAAACTCCTTCAACACTCTTATAGCCTTCGGCGTGCGCTTGTCTATATAGTCTGCCACATGCTCGATGACCTCTTTCAGACTCGCAGGAACAGGCTCGGGGAGCGACCCTATCTTTGAAAATCTGTCGGCGATAAGTTGCAGTCGCCTCACATCATTATCCATTTCGGGTATCAACTCATCGTCGGGATAGTTCTCTTTCAGTATTTCCGTCCATGCCATAAGGCTTGATATGGGCGTTCCAAGCTGATGTGCCATCTCCTTGGAAAGCCCCACCCATACCTTGTTTTGCTCCGCTTTCTTCGACGTAAGCAATGCAAATATTGCAATGACAACGAATATCAGCACGATGCCAAGCTGTATGTAAGGATACGATGAAAGGCGTTTTATCATCAGAGAGTCGTCATAACATACGTCCTGATAATCGTTATCGCCTATCGATATGCGTATAGACTTGCCCGCAAGATGCATTCTTCGCGCCATGTCTGCCACATAAGCGATGCTGTCATGAGCATTATCTGCATTTATCTTGATGTTTCTGTATGTGCTTACATTGCCTTTCGAGTCGATTACTATAACCGGAATGGTATTGTTTTCCTCAATAACTTTCAGCACAAGATTTATGTCCGTGTTCTCGTCAGCATTGTTGTAGGTGCGCATTGCCTCTGCCCACACCTCCATCTTCTTGCGCTCTTCACGTGAAAGATCGCGCACGAGATAGTGAGAAACGACAAGCGATACTACCGCAATTATCACTGCTGCGATGACGAGTATTATCTTTACGTTTCTTATACTGTCAGTCCATTTCATATGAATAAGAAACGTTTACTTCCATGTTTTATTATAGTAAAGCATTGAAAACGTGGCTAATGAGGCGTTTCCGTATGAAAGTTTCAATGCAGGTGTTTTCCTTTCGGCGCGAGTTATATCTGTTCATATTAAGCAAAGCTGATTTTATAGGGCAATAATTTTTTGCTGACGATTTGTTCAAACACATGGTATAACTACACCATTTCTGCAATGATAACCTATGCTTTGCATTGTGTTGAAAATTAATATGTTTCGACCGATGTTTCAAAAGTTATTGTTTTGCACTGCAAAAGGATAACTTTCATGACTCAAAAGGATAGCTTTTGGGATGCAAAACAATAACTTTTGAAAAACAGCTTGCAAACAGTTGTATTAGAACACATTAACAAAAGTTCGTCGAAAGAATGTTCTTTACATGTCATTACCAACGGTTATAATTCAAAACTGCATGCCAGTCATAGTTGAGCGGCATTGAAATCATGAAAATAAAAATCATCATTTATTTTGCGTTTATACGCTTTTGAGCTACCTTTGCATAAAGTGAAATTTGTAGATGTCATACTTCCTTTGCCCTTAGAAGGGCTTTTCACCTACGCCGTGCCGCATGTCTTGGAGAGCAAGGTGACTTTCGGCGTGCGCGTGGTCGTGCCTCTCGGCAAGACAAAATCATACACGGCAATGGCTGTCAGGGTGCATTCCGACAAGCCGGAATTTGAATACAAGCAAATAGTTCAGGTGCTTGACTACAGTCCTATTCTTCTTCCCGAACAATACAAACTTTGGAGTTGGATAGCCGATTATTACATGTCGCCGCTCGGGGATATATATAAGGCTGCGTTTCCGGCAGGCTTGAAATCGGAAGAAGGATACAAACCGAAGACCGAACTCTGCATTACGCTCGCGCCGGAATATCGCAACGAGCAGGCACTTCGCATCGCAAAGGACATTCTTTCGCGTGCAAGGAGACAGCAGGAAGTGCTTTCTGCATATCTTGAAATGTCGAATTGGAAAAGCATAAAAGGTTCTGTCTGCCCGAAAGAGATAAGGGAAATAACGCGTGAAGAGCTGATGAACGAGGGCAGTTTCGCGCTGGCGAACATAAAAGCATTGACAGACAGAAAGATACTTACAACGTACTTGCGCGAAGTGGGACGACTTTACAACGGCGAAGAATATGCGCCTGAAAGGATAAAAAAGCTGAACGAGGCGCAGACGAATGCATACAACGAAGTGCAATTCCAATTCATTAAAAAGGATGTAATACTCTTTCACGGAGTAACTTCGAGCGGTAAGACCGAAGTATATATACATCTCATCGAGCAGGCTTTGCAGGAAAAGAAACAGGTTTTGTATCTTCTTCCCGAAATAGCACTTACCTTTCAGATAATGGAAAGGCTGAGGCGGGTGTTCGGAAAGCGTCTCGGTATATATCATTCCAAATACAGCGATGCCGAAAGAGTGGAGATATGGAAGAAGCAACTCTCTGATAATCCGTATGAAGTGATACTCGGAGCGCGCTCGGCAGTGTTTCTCCCGTTTCGCAATTTGGGGCTCGTAATAGTAGATGAGGAGCACGAAACATCGTTCAAACAGCAAGACCCTGCACCGCGTTATCATGCCCGTTCCGCTGCGATAATACTCGCATCGATGTACAAGGCGAAGACTTTGCTCGGCACAGCGACACCTTCTGCGGAGAGTTTTCATAACGCAATGACGGGCAAATACGGTCTCGTCAGACTGGAAAAACGATACAACGACATTCTTTTACCTGAAATTCAGGTGGTAGATATAAAGGATCTGCAACATCGGAAGATGATGAACGGCGCGTTCTCTCCGCAACTCCTTGCAAGCATGAGAAACGCTATTGACAACGGCGAACAGG
>CALGRN010000215.1 GCA_937880835.1 uncultured Prevotella sp.
GGTGTAATGCTGACCGAAGCCTCAAATTCCGAACCGCGACGGGGGAAGAGTTGGTTGTCGGTAGAAGTACGGTTGATAGACAAACTAAGGTTTAAACTGTTTGAATTGCCTGATGTCAAGATGAAATATTGCCAGTTTTTAAGCATATAACGTGTATAAGACAACTGCAACGACAGTGTAAAATAGTCGTCGGGCCAACTGAGACGCTTGCCCCAACCTATGGATGCACCAATCATTTTAACGAATTTATCGTCGTCGTAATAGTTCTCATAGCTGTTGTAATAACTGTTCCCGTAACCATAAAGATAGTTATAATAGTTGTTCATATAACCACTGTTATAGTAATTGTTCGACACACCTGTCTGCTTTGAATAATAAGCTCCGACGCTGAATTGAATAGGACGCTTGCCTCCAAACCAGTTTGTTGAATAGTTAAGGTTATAAGACTGATAATATCGTGCGTTTGTCTGTGCTCCTATCGAAAGCGTTTCACCATCACCGATAGGCAATATTCCGCGACGTTTCTTGTCTTTTCTGAACAGATTTGCCATAGAGAAATTGTTCAATTTCAAACCCAGACGTCCTATAATACCTGTCTGTTGCCATCCGAAAGACAGTTCCACTTGGTCGTTACTCTTTTGCAAAAGATCCCAGTTAATATCCACCGTACCGTTCTCGTAGTCCGGTTTTACATCCGGATTTACATGCTCCGGATCGAAATGACCCATTGAAGCAAGCTCTCGGGCAGAACGTTGCAGAGCTTCTTTTGAAAACAAATCGCCCGGCTTTGTACGCAATTCTCTGCGCACAACATTCTCATACAGTCTGTTATTTCCGTTTATACGTACTTTATTTATACGTGCTTGCTGCCCCTCTTGAATACGCATTTCAAGGTCGATAGAGTCGCCAACGATATTCACTTCGGTAGGTTGCAGATTGTAGAAGATATATCCGTTGTTCCAATAATTGTTTCCGACGGCATCCTCATCCTCTGTCAATCGCTTGCTTAACTGTTTCTGATTATACACATCACCTTTCTTCATGCCGAGCACTGCGCTAAGATAATCGGTGGTATATACGGTATTTCCCACCCAAGTTATGTTGCGGATATAGTATTTTCTGCCTTCATCTACCTTCACGTACACATCAACATGCTTATCATCATAATTTACAATACTGTCTGACAATATGGCTGCATCGCGATATCCGTATTCGTTATATTTGTCAATAAGATTTTTCTTATCATTATCCCAGCGTTCTGTCGTGAACTTTTTCGATTTCAAGAATGTTGAAAGTTTACCTGCTTCATGTGTCTTTTGGAATGCTCCTTTCTTCAAGAAACCGCCTTTTATCTTCAAATCAGACAATGCATCGTTACCTTCTATGATGATTTTATGCACCTTCGTCTTATTCTTCTTATCTACTACTACATCAAGTATGACCTCGTTTTTCTTTGTTACGTCATCGCGTTGAAGTATGTCTATTTCCGCATTTTTAAAGCCTTTCTCGTCAAAATATCTCATTGCAAGAGTGCGTGCGCGGTCAATCATGTTCGGTGTTATCTGACTTCCTTTTATCAATCCGAGCTTTTGTTCAAGGTCTTCTTGTTCCGATTTCTTTAAACCAATATAGTTTATGGTTGATACGCGCGGACGTATTGACAGATTGATATGCAGATAAATCTTATCGCCGACAATGGAATCGGCTGATATGGATACGTCGGAGAACAATCCGTGACGCCAATATCGCTTCACAGCATCTGTTATTTCGCTGCCCGGAACGGTTATCTGCTGACCTACGGACAATCCCGATATACCTGCAATCAAATAATCTTCATATCCGGCAATGCCTGAAACGTTTATTCCGCCAATAGTACAAGTGCGCGGAAATCCTGCATACGAAATGTCAGGATTGACTATCTTTTCCTGCGCAACTGTCGTTACGGCGCACAAAAACGCCACGACTGCTATCAACACCTTATTTATATTAATCATTTTTATTATTGTTTTCGTTTTCCACTTGCGCCTCTGTCTTTCCGAAACGGCGTTGTCTTTTCTGATAACTTTCTATTGCTTTGTGCAAATCTTCTTCGCCAAAAGCGGGCCAATACGTATCACAGAAATACAATTCCGAATAAGCTATCTGCCACAGAAGATAGTTTGAAATTCTCAATTCGCCTCCCGTTCGTATAAGCAAATCAGGATCCGGCATGAACGAAGCATTAAGATGACGGCTGAACATATCTTCCGTTATATCTTCTTCTTTATAATCGTTGGCTTTCGCTTCCATTGCAATCTCTCGCGCAGCCTTTGTTATCTCCCAACGCGAAGAGTAGCTCAGAGCCACAACCATTGTCATGGCATCATTAGCAGCAGTATGTTCCATTGTTTCGTGGAGTTTCTCCTGCACCTCGACAGGCAACCTTTCGATGTCTCCTATTACTCTGAACCGAACGTTGTTCTTCATGAATATCTCATCTTCAAGAGAACTAAGGACGAGTGCCATAAGCGCAGCCACTTCCTCAGTGGGTCTGTTCCAATTCTCGGTTGAAAAGGTATAGAGAGTCAAATATTTAACTCCGAGCAACGTGCATGCCGAAGTTATTCTCCTTACGGTATCAACTCCTGCTTGATGTCCATAGCTTCGGGGCTTGTTCTGCTCTTCTGCCCAACGCCCGTTACCGTCCATTATTATGGCGATATGCTGCGGTATGCGGTTCATATCCAATTCGTTAATCATCATTCCTGTATATAATTATGCTGCGGATGCTGAGGTTTCATTTTACGATATATCATTCGTCTTCGTTATGGCATGTTCTGCATTTAGCCATGAAGCTGTATGTCAGCGTCACTTGAAGCGCAGAATAGCAGTCTGTGTTCTTAAACACTCCCTTGCTTGTTATGCCGTAAGGATCTTTCACTCCGTCAAGTTCATCGCTCAACGAGAAGTGTATTGCCCATTGAAAACCGAGATTTACTCTTTCGCCAATCTTATATTTAACACCTATTCCCAAAGGAATATTGGCTGTAAACACGTTTTTATCACCTCCTGTAACGAATGTTCCACCTAATCCTCCGAACAGAAACGGCGTGATGCGTTTAGCTCCGCGATAGTCTTTACCTGTACCGTATGGCCAGAAATTATATTCATAGGTTATGCTGAAATCTGCGAGTGTGTTGTTGAACTCGTATTTACTTGAAGCGAAATCGGGGTAATAAGTAGTTACATCAGTTGAAGAACCTTTCATTTTAAGATAGCTTGCTTCCATCTTAAAGCCCATATATGGATTTACAACATAGCGTGCGAGCAGCGTAGCCATAGGCTGCATGTCCTTCGTCATGCTTCCGTTGAAGTCGCCGAGATAGTTTCCCAATCCTGCACCTACACCTATCTCCATGCGATATTCAGGGTCTGTCTGGGCACGCGAATACGTAACCGACAGCAAGATAACCATGAAAACAAGTGCTTTTCTCATATAACTCTGCTATTTGTATATTTCTTCTTATTCGTTGAAAGAAGTCTGCTCCGTTGCCCATCCGAGTCTGTTGAGCCTTCCTCTCCACACCTGTCCGCTTTCACCACATATAATCCAGATGACGTTTTTGTCATCTACTGCGGCGGCAAACGATGTATTGCTGCTTTCAAAATCTTTTGGCATAGCAAAGCGTTCATCTTCTTTCCATGTTATTCCGCCGTCTTCACAG
>CALGRN010000216.1 GCA_937880835.1 uncultured Prevotella sp.
TTAAGTTTGCAACACCAATTTTTGATGGAGCAAAACTTGATAATCTTTCAGAATGGACAGACAAGGCAGGCTTACCTCATTTATGCTCAACACACTTGTACGATGGAGAGACAGGACAGATGTTCGACCAACCGGCAACAGTAGGTATAACATACTTCCTCAAACTCGGTCATATGGTTGAAGACAAAATGCACGCACGTTCTATAGGTCCTTACAGTCTTATCACTCAGCAACCGCTTGGAGGTAAGGCACAATTCGGTGGTCAGCGTTTTGGAGAGATGGAGGTTTGGGCTCTTGAAGCATTCGGAGCAAGCCATGTACTTCAAGAAATACTTACCATTAAGTCTGATGATGTTGTCGGACGTTCTAAGGCTTATGAGGCTATTGTTAAAGGAGAGTCTATGCCTACTCCGGGGATACCGGAATCTCTCAACGTATTGCTGCATGAGCTTCGTGGACTCGGACTTAGCGTGAAACTCGATTAATTAATAATGAAAAGGTGATAAGATGAAAGATAATGGTTAACGAGAGGAGGCTATGCCTGATATTTCAAGTTTCATTATTTCATTATATCAATTAAAAGAAAAGAAACATGGCTTTTAAAAAAGATACAAAGGTAAAGAATAATTTCACCAAGATTACCATAGGTTTAGCATCACCGGAAGAAGTCTTAGAGAATTCATTTGGCGAGGTGACAAAACCGGAAACCATAAATTATCGAACCTACAAACCAGAGCGTGACGGATTGTTCTGTGAACGCATCTTCGGTCCTACAAAAGATTACGAATGTGCATGTGGAAAATATAAGCGCATACGTTATAAAGGTATTGTATGTGACCGTTGTGGTGTAGAAGTAACTGAAAAGAAAGTACGTCGTGAACGCAGTGGTCATATCGAGCTTGTTGTTCCCGTTGCTCACATTTGGTATTTCCGCTCACTTCCAAATAAGATAGGTTATCTTCTCGGTATGCCTACAAAGAAATTGGACACAGTTGTTTACTACGAGAAATATGTAGTTATACAGCCCGGTCTTATGGAAGGTAAGAAAGATGCAGAAGGTTTGGAGGCGAACGGTTCTCACAAATTTGATCTTCTTACGGAAGACGAATATATAAATATAATTGAAACTCAGATACCGGAAGGAAACGAATATCTTGATGACAGCGATCCTAATAAGTTCATTGCAAAGATGGGAGCAGAAGCTGTCTGCGATTTACTTGCAAGTATAGATCTTGATTCGCTTTCTTACGAACTTCGTGACAGAGCAAACAATGATTCAAGTCAGCAGCGTAAGACTGAGGCTTTGAAGCGTTTGCAAGTGGTTGAGGCTTTCCGTTCTTCAACCGAAATAAACAGACCGGAGTGGATGATAATGAAGATTATTCCAGTCATTCCACCAGAATTAAGACCGTTGGTTCCATTGGATGGCGGTCGTTTTGCCACATCCGACTTGAACGATCTTTATCGTCGTGTTATCATACGTAATAACCGTCTTAAAAGACTTATGGAAATAAAAGCTCCTGAGGTTATCCTACGTAATGAAAAACGTATGCTTCAAGAAGCTGTTGACAGTCTTTTTGACAACTCACGTAAGAGTTCTGCGGTAAAGAGCGAAAGCAATCGTCCTCTTAAATCTCTTTCAGATTCATTGAAAGGTAAGCAAGGACGCTTCCGTCAGAATCTTCTTGGTAAACGTGTTGACTATTCTGCACGTTCGGTTATTGTTGTCGGTCCTGAATTGAAGATGGGCGAGTGCGGTCTTCCCAAACTCATGGCGGCAGAACTTTACAAACCGTTTATCATACGCAAGTTGATAGAGCGTGGTATAGTGAAGACTGTAAAGAGCGCAAAGAAGATTGTTGATCGTCGTGAACCTGTTATCTGGGATATTCTTGAAAACGTGATGAAAGGACATCCGGTTCTTCTCAACCGTGCACCAACACTGCATCGTCTCGGTATTCAAGCTTTCCAACCGAAATTGATAGAAGGTAAGGCTATACAGTTGCATCCTTTGGCATGTACTGCTTTCAACGCCGATTTTGATGGCGACCAAATGGCTGTTCATCTTCCGTTGAGCAATGAAGCCGTACTTGAAGCACAAATGTTGATGCTTCAAAGTCACAACATTCTCAATCCGGCAAACGGTGCGCCTATCACAGTTCCTTCACAAGACATGGTTCTCGGACTTTATTATATAACAAAAATTCGTCCCGGAGCAAAAGGAAAAGGACTTACTTTCTATGGTCCCGAAGAAGCTATTATTGCTTACAACGAAGGCAAGTGCGATTTGCACGCACAAGTGAAAGTAGTAGTAAAAGACCTTGTTGACGGCAAGATACAAGACCGCATGGTGGAAACTTCTGTTGGTCGTGTGATTGTTAACGGTATTATACCGGAAGAAGTTGGCTATGTAAATAAGATTATATCCAAGAAGAGTCTGCGCGATATTATTGCAGACGTTATCAAAGTAGTTGGTTTTGCACGTGCATGCGAATTCCTTGACGGTATTAAGAACTTGGGTTATCGCATGGCATATCTTGCCGGATTGTCATTCAACCTTGACGATATCATCATTCCTGATAAGAAAGAGGCTATTGTCGAGAGAGGTAACGAGGAGGTTCGTCAGATTACCGAGAATTACAATATGGGATTCATCACCGATAATGAGAGATACAATCAGGTTATTGACACTTGGACTCACGTGAACAATGATCTTGGCGATGTTCTTATGAAAGAGATGACAGAAGCCGATCAAGGTTTCAATGCTGTTTTCATGATGCTTGACTCAGGAGCTCGTGGTTCAAAAGATCAGATAAAGCAGCTTTCCGGTATGCGTGGTCTTATGGCTAAACCTCAGAAAGCAGGTGCAGAAGGACAGCAGATTATCGAGAATCCTATTCTTTCAAACTTTAAGGAAGGAATGTCAGTTCTTGAATACTTCATTTCTTCTCATGGTGCACGTAAAGGTCTTGCCGATACCGCGATGAAGACAGCCGATGCAGGTTATCTTACACGTCGTCTTGTTGACGTTTCACATGACGTTATAATAAATGAAGAAGACTGCGGTACGCTTCGCGGATTGGTATGTACTGCATTGAAAAATGGAGACGAGGTTATCTCAACATTGTATGAGCGTATTTTAGGACGCGTTTCCGTACATGACATTATACATCCTACAACCGGAGAACTTATCGTTTCATCGGGTGAAGAAATAACGGAGGAGAAAGCTCTTATAATAGAAAATTCTCCTATCGAAAGCGTTGAAATCCGTTCGGTGCTTACCTGCGAAAGCAAACATGGTGTTTGTCTTAAATGCTATGGACGCAATCTTGCCACAAGCCGCATGGTTCAAATGGGTGAGGCTGTCGGCGTGATTGCTGCTCAGGCTATCGGTGAACCGGGAACACAGCTTACTCTGCGTACTTTCCATGCCGGAGGTGTGGCAGGTAATGCCGCTGCCAATGCATCCGTTGTTGCCAAAAACGACAGTAAGATAGAGTTTGACGAGTTGCGAACCGTTCCTTTTATTGAGAATGATGGCGAGAAAGATGTTAATTGCCAGATGGTTGTAAGCCGTCTTGCGGAAATACGTTTCGTTGATCCTAACACCAAGATAGTTCTTTCAACATTGAATGTTCCTTACGGTTCATTGCTCGGTGTGATGACCGAAGATGATAATGAGAAGAACCAGTTCTCTTCTTTCCGTATGGTAGGTGCTTACGCTATGGGCTTCATCACCCTCTTCATCTTCCCATACGTACAGCAGTGGATTGGCGGCACTGAGCAGCACCAATACACAATGATCGGTGCCATCTTCGGCGGTCTCGCTTGCCTTATGACAATGGCTTGCGGTCTTCTCACAAAGGAGCGCATCCAGTCAAAGCGTGCCGAAAGTTTCTCGTTCAAGCAGTTTGGCGACCTCTTCAAGAACAAGCCTTGGGTGTACATCACACTCGTTGCCGTTTGCACAAACTTCTTCAACGGCTTCCGTTACGCTGTGGCAGGCTACATGTTCACATACTGCCTCGGTGGCGACATCACAATGGGCTCGCTCATCATCAACTTCACAGTGTTCATGGGTATCGGTGAGGCTACATGTATGATCTTCGGTGGACTCTCACCAGCCTTCACAAAGATGGTCGGTTCTAAGCGTATGGCATTCGTATGGGCAGCAGTAATCTGCTTCGCAACATCAGTGCTCTACTTCTTCATCCCAATGGACAAGGACTACATCTGGGTACTCATCGCAGTATCTATTGTCACTTCCATCGGTGCCGGCATCTACTCTCCACTCCTTTGGTCAATGTATGCTGACGTGGCAGACTTCGCGACAGAGAAGTTCGGCGCATCATCTACAGGCCTCATCTTCTCTTCTGGTACAATGGCACAGAAGTTCGGTGGCGCCATCTCAGGCTCACTCATCGCAATGCTCCTTGGCGCAGCAGGTCTCGTTTCTAAGGAAGATCCTACAACAGGCACGACAGTAGTAGAGATCGTGACAGGAAGCGAAGAGTCAGTAAAGACAATGGTCTGGGCCCTCTTCTCACTCTTCCCAGCCCTCATGGCATTCATCATGGGCATCCTCGCCTACAAGTTCCCACTGAAGAAGTAAACATCAGTAATATCCATTCCACAAAACAGGAGGCAAATACTTCACAACGAGTATCTGCCTCCTGTATTCGTTTTGTTCTTGGGAATAGGACATCAACTACAGTTCTCGATATGCGTGCACGGATACCCAACTATTCTTCATAACATTCTGGGTGTGTGTGCCTAAATATTTATAATTTTTTGGTAATCGTTTTACCTCAGGACTTTCTTAATGGGTAATGTATTAAAATGAAAAGAGATGGGTCCGAGACAACGGAAACTGTCTTGCTATCAGCGTGACTACGGATGAAGAAGTCACTTTTTTAATTTATGGAAGATGAAATAGGTATGTGATTGCTGGCAGGATTAACAATTTTACCATTTTTTTATTTTTAGTGATAGATGATGCCGTGTCTTATACTCTATAACGATATAACAACCAAAAAGCCAGACCATTTATTTGGTTTGCAACATA
>CALGRN010000217.1 GCA_937880835.1 uncultured Prevotella sp.
TCCGGATGCTATGACACTGTATCTTCGTGCAATACTTAACGCACGTCAAGGAAATAAATTCGCCGCTTCAAAATACTCGGAAGATGCAGTTCAAATGGATGCTCAAATGGCAGGATATGCTGCCAACGACCTTGAACTAAACAGTGTCAAGTAGTATAAAATGAAGCAAATAACATACTTTTTTCTATTCACCCTGATTATGGTTTCATGCGGAACGCCTGACGATCACTTTAAAATCGAAGGCAAATTCCTCAACCTTAATCAGGGTGAATTTTATATTTACAGTCCGGAAGGTATCGTTGACGGCATCGATACCATAAAAGTAGAGGGAGGAAAGTTCGTGTATGAAATTCCATGCGAACGCAAATCTGTTCTCATGATTGTTTTTCCCAACTATTCGGAACAACCTGTTTTCGCCGAACCGGGCAAGTCCGTAAGCATAAAAGGCGATGCTTCTCACCTTAAAGAAATGGAAATAAGCGGTACAGAAACAAACGAACTGATGTCCGATTTCCGTAAAATGGTGCTTAATTCCGCACCTCCCGAAGCTGCAAAACATGCACGACAATTCATCGAAGACAATCCCGGTTCAATCGTCGGAGAATACATCGTGAGCCGTTATTTCATTCAGACAGACAATCCCGATTATGCTCTTGCGGAGAAACTCATCGACATTATGATAGAGAAACAAGAGGAAAACGGAACTCTTAAACGTCTTAAACAGAAAGTAAATCAACTGAAAAATTCTGCTTTAAATGCCCCAACACCTTCTTTTACGGCTGTCGATGTAAACGGAAAACGTGTGACACAAGCCGATTTAGGAAACAGGCTGGCTGTCATAAACGTATGGACATCATGGAGTTATGAGAGCATGGAGATACAAAGAACGCTGAAACAATTGCGCAGAAGTATGGGAGACAGACTGAAAGTGATAAGCATCTGTCTTGACGCAAGCAAGAAAGAATGCCTCAGAACAATGTCACATGACTCCGTTTCGTGGTCTAATATATGCGACGAACAAATGTTCGGAAGTCCGCTCATAAATAAAATAGGAATACCTTCCGTACCTTATAATATAGTGATAAACAACGGAAGGATAATTGCAAGAGGTCTTACTGCTGATGAACTGAAACAAAAATTGGGCAAACTTTAAATAAAAACTCATGCTTGTAAAAACATATAGTGCGGCTGTAAACGGTCTTAATGTGACGACAGTTACCGTTGAAGTAAGCATAACAAGAGGTGTTCAATATCATCTTACAGGTCTTGGTGACGAGGCAGTACGTGAAGGACGCGACCGCATTGTAGCCGCATTGCTCAACAACGGTTTTAAATTTCCGGTTGCAGACATAACCGTAAACATGGCACCTGCTGACCTTCGGAAAGAAGGAAGCAGCTTCGATTTGCCGCTTGCGATAGGCATTCTCGCTGCAAACGGAAGTTTTCAATCAGACCATTTGGATAAATATATGATGGTGGGAGAGCTTAGTCTCGACGGAAAACTGCAACCGGTGAAAGGTGCATTGCCTATTGCAATAAGAGCAAGAGCAGAAAAATTCAAAGGACTTATCGTTCCGATGCGCAACGTAAGAGAAGCTGCCGTAGTCAATAACCTTGATGTTTACGGCATGGAAAGCATAACAGACGTTATTAAGTTTCTTGAAGAAAGAGAGCATTATGAACCAACCGTTATAGACACACGTAAGGTTTTCTACGAGCAACAATATGATTATGAACTTGATTTTGCCGACGTTCGCGGACAGGAAAACGTAAAACGAGCTATGGAAGTGGCAGCAGCAGGCGGTCATAACCTTATTATGATTGGTCCGCCGGGCAGCGGAAAGTCGATGATGGCAAAGAGATTGCCCTCTGTTTTACCTCCTCTTTCGCTCGCAGAAAGCCTTGAAACAACCCAAATTCACAGCGTTGCGGGTAAACTTTCGCAAAATATGTCGCTCATTTCGCAGCGTCCGTTCCGCGCTCCGCATCATACCATATCGCAAGTAGCACTCGTCGGGGGTGGAACAAGCCCGCAACCGGGCGAGATTTCGCTTGCTCACAACGGCGTTCTCTTTGCTGACGAA
This sequence comes from uncultured Prevotella sp., assembly GCA_937880835.1. Taxonomy (GTDB): domain Bacteria; phylum Bacteroidota; class Bacteroidia; order Bacteroidales; family Bacteroidaceae; genus Prevotella. The sequence goes on from CALGRN010000217.1 coordinate 2,085, forward strand.
CTGCCGGAGTTTAACAAAAGCACCCTCGAAGTGTTGCGACAGCCTCTGGAAGACCGAAAAATAACAATATCAAGAGCTAAATATACAATAGAATATCCTTGCAGTTTCATGTTTGTTGCAAGCATGAACCCTTGTCCATGCGGATATTACGGCGACCCGACACACAACTGTGTATGCACTCCTGGACAGATACAACGATATATGAACAAAATTTCAGGACCGTTGCTCGACCGCATCGACATACAAATAGAGATTACTCCTGTTCCTTTCAGCGACATTTCAAAAGCCTCGCAGGGCGAAAACAGTTCTGCCATACGCGAGCGGGTGATTTCGGCAAGATATATTCAGGAGGAACGTTTCAAGGATTTTCAGAAAATACATTGCAATGCGCAGATGTCTGAAAGAATGATTCACAGGTTTGCAGAACCAGACAACAGCGGCATAGAAATGCTTCGCAATGCGATGGAAAGGCTGTCTTTAAGTGCGCGTGCATACAACAGAATACTTAAAGTGGCACGCACAATAGCCGACTTGGATGCTTCTGCCGATGTGAAAAACCATCATTTGGCAGAAGCAATATCATACCGAAACTTAGACAGGGGCGATTGGGCTGAAAGAGGTTCTTGACTCTCTTTCATGTTTGATACTAAATTATAGAAGATTGTTTTTCATCGTATTATGTTGTTTCTGAAAGAAAAACATTCTCTTTCGGAATAGAAAAGCAATCATAAAACATTCATTATCAAGTAGTTTCTGATACCTGATATAAGCATGATAATGTTCATATGGAATTTCTTCCGCACCATTTTCAGCAAGCATTATCTAAAACCCTGTATATCAATATATTCCGAATGGCATTTTAAAAGCTATCCTTTTGGCGTGCAAAAGTTATTGTTTTACACGCCAAAAGGATAGCTTTTACATTCCAAAACAATAACTTTTAAAATGCGACAGATAAAACATTCATAAACATAGGTTGTGTATTTCTGATAATACAACAAAACGGTTATGAATTATAAAGAATTGAATTGAAGCCTTGCGGGCATCTGGCAGTCCCTCGCTTCCGCTTCCCTTCCAATCATAAAGAATACTGGAAATTGAGCATAAATTCACGTGGACGAAGCTGATATGTATCCGTTATTCTGCTTATTCCGCCGTAAGAATGTATTATGTAGTTCTTTTTGTTGAACAGGTTTCGCAACTCTGCCGACACACGTATTTTATCATTGCGCCACACTGCATTTACATCGGACAGGAGAGTGTTGAGAACATTGCCTGCATCCAGTTCGTTTCTGTAATGCGTGAAAGACATGCTTAAATCGATGTTTGATATCGTTGCCGTGAGCGAAAGGCTCTGCCGCCAGTTGAAAAGTGTGGCAAACTCTGCCGAAGAAGCGTGCGATTTGCTTACATCGAACGCTGCATTGTAGTTTACGACACACCATTTAGGATTGTATGTCACCGACGGACTCACTTCAAACGAACGCATGTTGTATTCCGACAGCTTGCCTGCCGAAAGCTGTTCGCCGTTATAATAATTGAACGAAGCCGACATTTTCGTCAACAAGTGTATATCGAAGAAGCCTTTTGAAACAGTTCCTCTCACATTGAAGAAATCATTGTTGTTGTTTCTTTCCAACCTTCTCATCACATAGTTTCCGTTGTCTATAATCATATCCGTCATGGTATTTCTCCACGAAAGGCTGTAACTTGCATTCGCATTCCAGAAAAATTCTTTTGTAGCACGTTTGTATTCGTAGTTTATGTTTGCAGTAAATCGTCTGCTTTGAGGTATGATATCGCCGGTCACAATCATCGTTCGATAGTCTCTTTTGTATTCCGAGAGAACAAAATCTCCCATTTCACCGACGTTTTCATCATACATAACGAACATTCTCCATGTTTGTCTGTTGTTGGTTTCTAAATTTAAAATAAATGTGGGATTTATCAAAAAGAACGATGCGTTTTGTCTTGTGAAACGCTCGTATGACATGTTTGGCGATAAAGAAACGGTAATAATGCCACGCTTATACTCCCAATAAGGAGAGGCAGAAAATGAAAAATGAGCATTATTACCTATTACATTAAGGTTCTCCGCAACTATTCCTGCCGTATATCGTTGCGTAAAGAACGTGCGTTTTCTAAGCCAAGAGAACTTGTTTGAAGTGTGCCATAAGTTTGATTTCAACTTATATTTATCATCATTCACATAAAGGCATGAAGGCGAATAATGATAATCGACAGTCGAATTTACGGAAAGCGTTGCCTTTCCTAACGTTATCATGCGTGTCAGATTGCCCGAAATATCAAATTGCGGAATACGTACCCGCTGATTAAGCTCATTCTTTCCGGTGTTGTTCAAAGTAAAAAAGCCGTCTGCCTGACTTGCTTCCAACTTGAACATTAAGTTCCCATACACATTTTCCGTATTCGTTTTTGCTTCAAATTCTGCGGTGAAATCATCGTTTTTCAGCAACAAATGCCTTGTTTCATCAGTCATTACAGGCTGCATTCCATCGAAATAATAAACAGAAGAATTGCTTGTTTGCTGCCTTATTACAGAACGGTTGTAAGATGCCGATATACGTCTTTCACCCTCTTCTTTAATCTTTCGCACACTGTTTACGCTGTACTTCTGCGACGTATTGAACCTTAAACGGTCGGCATCTATCGGTGCAACCATCGCAGGAGAAGCAAACCATCTTGGCAAATCGGCTGCATTGCTTCTGTTCATGTACTGTGCCAAGATGTCGGAAGAAGCCGAAATATCTTTTCCCGTGCGGTCATATGCAGCCTCATACATTATCTGTCTGTTCTTACCTATTTGCATTGCATCAGCCGAACCGCCTGCATGTGTGGGCTTACCGGCAAACAAATACGGTCTAAGAGTTATCATCCACTTGTCTCGTGCCTCATCTTTCAGCTCTATATTCATAGCTGTGTTGTCGGTGAAGACCTTGTTTCGCAATGCTTTTACAG
>CALGRN010000218.1 GCA_937880835.1 uncultured Prevotella sp.
GCATTCGTAAACAACTACGATTCAACCGACAAGCTCAACTGTGCTATTGAAAACTCTGCTCACGCGTGGCTTATTCAGAGCGTTACCGACTCGATAGAAAGCACCGACTGCGGTAAGGAAGATGTCACGGAGGTGGCACGTTACACCTTAGAAGGACATAGAATATCAGACATGCAGAAAGGTATCAACATCGTGAAATATTCCGATGGAACTACAAGAAAAGTTGTTGTAAGATAAAACACTTGAAAAAGAAGCAAATAACACAACATGATATGGAAAGGGCGGACGTAATTCCGCCCTTTTCTTTTTGCTGTTTCTTGACGGTATCGGCAATGATAGAACAGTGCCTTTTGTACCCCACTCGTGGGGTACGATCATACCCCACGAGTGCCCTATCAAGATACCCCACGAGTGGGGTGCAATGATATCCCACTCGTGGGGTATAAAAAGCTCCTGCGGGTAGGGTAGAAAAGACACTGTTTCATACTGCATTTTCACCTGACGGATAAAGTAATATAAAGCATTGCATCTGTGGTTATGTAATCGTTTGCGCGTGGTGTTTGCGTTGATTTAAATCAATATTGCCATTGCAATGTAGATAAAAACGTAACTTCGCAACGTAATATAATAAATCATACTCTTATGAAACGTATTTATTCTTCTATGCTAATGCTGACGCTGACCGTTGCCGTAATGGCGCAAGGATGGCGCGCAAACTACAATGGAGTTATGCTGCAAGGGTTTTATTGGGACTCATACACCGATACGAAATGGACAAATCTGCAAGCGCAGGCGGATGAACTGGCGGAATATTTCAACCTTATATGGATTCCTAACAGCGCAAACTGCAATACAAGTCACAACGTTATGGGCTATGCTCCCGTTTATTGGTTCAACCAGAACAGCAGTTTCGGCACGGAAACAGAGTTGCGCTCGATGATAAATACTTTCAGAAACAAAGGCGTGGGGCTTATCGAAGACGTTGTGATAAACCACCGAAACGGCGTAAACAGTTATACGGATTTCCCTTCCGAGATATACAGAGACGTCACATATCAGCTGACATCGGCTGACATTTGCGCTACGGATGAATGTGTTGCGAATGGATTTGAAGCAACGGGAGCTGCCGACACAGGCGAAAACTGGGACGGAATGAGAGACTTAGACCATACAAGTGCGAACGTGCAGAATAACGTAAAGGCTTATCTCGGAATGCTTAAAGACGATCTGGGCTATGTCGGTTTCAGATATGATTATGTAAAAGGATTTGCACCGGAATATGTAGGACTATACAATTCGGCTTCAAACGTGGAATATTCGGTAGGCGAATATTGGGACGGAAACCTAAGTCTGGTGAAGAAATGGATTGAAGGAACGAGACAGAACGGCAGCATACAGTCGGCAGCATTCGACTTTCCGCTCAAATACAACATAAACGAAGCATGCAACAAAGGTAACTGGACGGCTCTTGCAAAAGGCGGATTGACCACCGAAAGCGATTACAGCCGCTACTCGGTTACATTCGTTGACAATCACGATTCGTATCGCGACGACAACGCTTGCAAGGATAACATCGAGGCAGCCAATGCATTCATACTGTCAATACCGGGCACTCCGTGTCTCTTTCTCAACCATTGGAAGAAGTATAAAGAGTCCATAAAGCAGATGATAACGGCACGCAAGCTCGCAGGTATAACCAATCAGAGCGCATCGGTGCAGGTTGCAAGCTCGGCAATGGGATATTCGCGAGAGACAACGGGAACGAGAGGAAAGCTCTTCATCGCTCTTAAAAGCACGTCGGCAGGCTCTGATGAATACGTGAATATATTGAGCGGACAAAACTATAAGATGTATATATCGAAGAATGTGGAGTCTGCTTGGGTCGGCAAACCGTCGGGAGAGTACGACAACGCCATAGATGTAAAGCTGACGGCATTGTCGCTCGATGCATCCGCCAAGCTCGTCTATACTACCGACGGAACAGAGCCTGCGGCGCAAAGCAATGTCGCAGAGAGCGGAACGAGCATACACATATCTGAAAGCACCATGCTGAAAGCAGGACTGCTGATAAACGGAAGCGTGACGGGAGTAGTGACACGCAACTACGAAATAAAGCCTTTCGCAGCCCATAAGGCTGTCGTTTATCTTAAAAATCCGTCGTGGACGAAGGTTCACTTCTATGCTTGGGACGATGCAGGACAGCTGAACGGCGAATGGCCCGGAGGCGAGGTGACTGACAAGAAGATGATAAACGGAACGGAATGGTACTTCAAGAGTTTCGACGTAAACAAGAGTACATACTCTTTCAATATAATATTCAGTCAGGGTTCGAGCAGCAATCAGACTGTGGATATAGGTCCGATATCAGACGACAGATATTATGAGATTGGCGAAAAGGTGAACGGAAAATACACATATATCGACGTAACATCGCAGATAACCGGTATAGACAACATCACGCAGGACAGATATGCTGACGGTGCAATAAAGGTTTACGACATCGACGGAAGACTTGTGCGCTCGTGCGACAGGCATGCAGGCATTGCAGAGGCTTTGCAAGGACTCGACAGAGGGCTTTATATAATAGGTAAGAAGAAATACGTTGTGAATTAATTTTTTATCATATATCATTTCGGGGCGACAATTATCAAGTATATTGTCGCCCTTTATTATTCAATAAAGATAAAAGAAACACAATGCAAAAACTGTCGTTTCCGTTCATGAAAAACGAACCTCCACATCATGTTCGAATATGAAACAGAACGGTATTCATATCACATTGAAAATCAAGACATTGGAAACTCCATTCCAAAAGTTATTGTTTTGCGATGCAAAAGGATAGCTTTTGAAATACCATTCAAATATACTGACGTAAGACTGTGCGTATATTGCAATATCCGAAAGGGCGCAACAGCCTTGCTTTATTGCTTGTCTATTGCTCGGAAACGAGCTTGAACAGCTTGTCGTTAGGGCGCACTTTGCCCGGCACGGGTATGGATACGCGCCATCCTTGTTGCGCTTTCTCAACCGCGTTCAGTTCATATCTTATCTCGTCGGCATTAAGATACATCACCCCCGTTGTAGGTCCTGTTATGAGAAGTCGCTCTCCTTGCGATATTTCCGAAGCCTCTACGGCAACCTCCGCAACTCCTAATTTAGAGAAGTATTTAACTATTTTACCCACAAGAACTTTCCTCTCGGTCGCATTAGAGCCGTAACTTTTGTTCCATTCTCCAAGCGTCTGTCCTTGATAATAACCGTCCCAGAAACCTCTGTTGAACACAGTTGCAAGCCGTTTGTCCCACTCGTCTTTCTTATCTTCCGTGAAACTGTCTTCAAGCACCGAAGCCATTGCCTCTTTATAGCATCGCACTACGGTGTAAACATACTCCGGACCGCGCGCCCGTCCTTCTATCTTGAACACCCGGACGCCTGCTTTCATCATCTTGTCTATAAACCTTACGGTCTTCAAGTCCTTTGGACTCATGATGTATTTGTTGTCTATTTCGAGTTCGTTGCCCGTCTCGTTGTCAGTCACAGTGTATGAACGACGGCATATCTGAACGCATTCTCCGCGATTTGCACTGCGGTTTATGTTGTGCAGACTCATGTAACACTTGCCGCTTACAGCCATACAGAGAGCACCATGACAGAACATTTCGATGCGGATAAGCTGCCCGCGAGGCCCGCAAATGTTCTGTTCTACAATCTTACGGTGTATCTCTGCCACCTGCTCCATGTTCAATTCCCGCGCCAGAACAACCACGTCGGCAAAGCGGGCGTAGAACTTCAACGCCTCTATATTGGAGATGTTCAACTGCGTTGACAGATGAACCTCGACTCCTTTCTCATTGCAATAAGACATTACGGCAACATCACTGGCTATGACGGCAGTTATATCAGCCTCTTTCGCTGCATCTACTATCTCGCGCATCACCTGCAAATCCTCGTCATATATAATCGTATTGACCGTCAGGTACGTTTTTATTCCATGTTCCTTGCATGTGTCTGCAATCTCATGAAGGTCGTTTATGGTGAAATGGTTTGCCGAATGTGAGCGCATGTTCAGCTGTCCTATGCCGAAATAAACAGAGTCTGCGCCTGCCTGTATGGCTGCCATGAGACTCTCACGCGAGCCTACCGGCGCCATTACTTCATAATCTGATAAATCTTTCTTAATCATACTGCAAAGTTAAACAAAGAAAACGGAATAGACAATTTTTATCTTTCTGCAATACGATATAATGCTGCAAAACCGCAGAAATGGCACATTGCGCCGAGCCGATTTGGCTGTTTGGTTTGTTTTTGGTACTTTTGCAACTCATCGAAACGGAAGTCCCGTTAATATAAAAACGTATAGAAAAGGATGTATCGCAATAAGTTATACCTGCTGATAATACTCGTTTTGTTTGCTTCATGTAAGCGCGACGAAACGAGAAAGATATACTTCACCGACGACATAAGGCTTAAAACAACCCCTGTAAAGGATCAAGGCGCGAGTGACGTGTGTTGGATTTACGCCATGCTTGCAACCATTGAAACGGAGCATATAATGCGTGGCGACTCGGTAAACCTATCCGATGCTTATGCCATAAGAATGCTGCTTCACGAGCGTATGCAAGACTATTGCCTGTCAGGAGGCAGGCATGAGATAACCACACGAGGCGTATGCAGCATGCTTGTAAATCTTATCGGCAGGCACGGCATTATGGCTTATGATGCGTATCACGTCAAAGAGCCGTTCAACTTGAAAGATGTGAGAGCCGAATTGACAAAACATGCCGACATGCTTATCAAACAGCGGGCTGACAAGAGCAGGATTGATGCACTGACAAACGATTTCCTCGACGAAACGATAGGACCGAAACCGCTCCGTGTTTTCATGTTTGGAGCGGAATATACTCCATTGGAATTTGCCCACAGTGTATGCCTGCCAAATGAATATTCGGCTCTTACGAGCTTCACGCACCATCCGTTCGGAAGCAGGTTTGTGCTCGAAATACCCGACAATCATGATAAAGATGCGTTTCTTAACGTACCATTAAACGAATTGATTGAGCGCATGGAGGACGCCATACGCAAAGGGCATCCGGTCTGTTGGGAAGGAGATGTGAGCGAAGAAGGATTTTCTTTCGAGAACGGAACGGCGATATTGCATGATAAAAGCACTGCCGTCACGCAGCAATCGAGACAGGAAGAGTTTGAGGAACTTAATTATAATAAAGTTGGAAATATAGAAAATGCGGTATTTGCTAATCATCAACATATGGTCGA
>CALGRN010000219.1 GCA_937880835.1 uncultured Prevotella sp.
TTATATTTTCCATGCTTATGCTTGAAGGCAACTGCGAGAAACGTGGTTTTTCCTTATCCTCTGCACTTCCGATTTGCACCACAGGACCAAATCTTCCTATCTTGACGAATACCGGTTTGCCGGTCGTTGGGTCTGTTCCGAGTTGTCGTTCTCCTGCTTTATGCTCGGAACGTGCATTCATCACATTGTCAACAGTGGGCGAAAAGTCTTTGTAGAACAGTTTCATCATGCTCTCCCATTCCGTCTTTCCCTCTGCAATATCATCGAACTTGCTTTCTACTTTCGCTGTAAAATTGTAGTCCATTATGCTCGGAAAGTTGTCCATAAGAAAGTCATTAACAACCATTCCTATATCGGTTGGCAGCAGTTTTCCTTTGTCTGAGCCTGCCATTTCCGTTTTCGTCTTCTCCGTTATCTTTTTTCCTTTAAGCGTATCTATTGTATATTTGCGCTCTTCACCTTTCTTATCACCTTTCTGAACATATTCTCTCTGCTGAATGGTACTTATTGTCGGAGCATAAGTAGAAGGTCTTCCGATGCCCAGTTCTTCAAGTTTATGAACGAGACTTGCCTCTGTATATCTGCCGGGACTCATGCTGAAACGCTCTGTCGAGGTTATTTCGTTGCATTGAAGTTCATCCCCTTCTTTCAACGCAGGAAGCATAGAGAAAGGTGTTCCATTGTTTTCCGCTGTTTCATCTTTACTTTCTTCATACACTTTAAGGAAACCATCGAATATTACAACCTCACCATTTGCGACGAATTGTTCATCAGCTCCGCTTACATTAATGTTGACAGTGGTTTTCTCTATCTGCGCATCTGCCATCTGAGATGCTGCCGTACGTTTCCATATAAGGTCATACAGGCGACGTTCCTGCATTGTTCCTTCTATCTGAATGTCTTTCATATACGTCGGACGTATAGCCTCGTGAGCCTCTTGTGCGCCTTTCGATTTGGTGTGGAAATTACGTTCTTTGCTGTATTCTTCGCCCCAAGTGTTGATTATTTCTTCTCTGCTTGCATTGAGACAGAGTTTCGACAGATTCACAGAATCGGTACGCATGTATGTTATTCGTCCGTTTTCGTAGAGTCGTTGCGCTACCATCATGGTCTGCGAAACGGTGAAACCGAGTTTTCTCGCCGCTTCTTGTTGCAGGGTAGATGTAGTGAATGGTGGTGCAGGTGTGCGTTTCAAGGGCTTTTTGCTTACTGCGCTTACTGTAAACTCGGAATCTTTGCATTTGTCAAGAAAAGCCAATGCATCCTCGCGTTTCTTGAATCTCGTGTTCAGTTCTGCCTTCACTTCCTTTGCATTTCCTGCCTTGTCAACGAGCGAGAAAATAGCGTTCACGCGATAATAAGGTTCACTGTTGAATGCCTGTATTTCTCTTTCGCGCTCCACAATCAGCCTTACTGCCACGCTCTGAACACGTCCCGCAGAGAGTGCCGGTTTTACTTTGCGCCATAAAACGGGTGAAAGTCGGAAGCCGACAAGACGGTCGAGAATGCGCCGTGCCTGTTGTGCGTTGACAAGATTCATGTTAATATGTCGCGGATTGTTTATCGCTTCGATAATTGCCGGCTTTGTTATCTCATGAAAAACGATACGATTTGTTTTCGTCTCATCAAGTCCGAGAACCTCGCAAAGATGCCAAGAAATAGCCTCTCCCTCACGGTCTTCATCGGATGCAAGCCATACTTTGCTTGCTTCTTCTGCGTTTCTTCTGAGTTCGTTGACGAGCTTTTTCTTTTCACCGGGTATCTCGTAATCAGGTTCGAGTGTATCCAAATCGATACTTATCTCTTTCTTTTTAAGGTCTCGTATATGTCCGTAAGAAGACATTACTTTATAATCTTTTCCTAAAAACTTCTCTATTGTCTTAGCCTTTGCAGGGCTCTCCACTATCACTAAGTTTTCTTGCATAATATTGTTTATACCTTTATTTTGGGCGCAAAAATAAAAAAAACTTTTCCTTATACATTATTATATATATGAATTTTCTGCTTTTTTAGTTTTTTTAGCAATAAATCCGTGTTATTAGGAAATAACTGTCTATTCTTTTGACAAGTTCTTATAATTTTAATTTTCTTAAATAGTTTTCAAGCACAGAGATTTTTTCTGATCCTATGCAGACCGTAATGAAATTGATATGGCATTGTTTTTCAATTTTCGCCTTACCGTTTTTATGTTCCTGTGTTTGTTTAACTATCCCTTAGGGCAGCAACTGCCGTAGCCCGTCACAAGCCTTATAAAAACAAAAAAGAATTACCGCAGTAATTCTTTTCCATTGCGCTTCAAGATGGGCTTGAACCAACGACCCCCTGATTAACAGTCAGGTGCTCTAACCAACTGAGCTATTGAAGCAGTTTGCTTAAATGCGGTTGCAAAATTAAGATGATTATTTTAAATAACCAAACTTTTTATTGAAAAAATACAATGAAAGGCTTAAAAAATACATTTTCTTCTGCTTTTTAGCGTTATTATGGGCTTTATATTGTATTTTTGCATACTGATAAAAGTAATAAAACAGCGCATGCAGATTGCTTTGCGCATAGACATAAACAATAGAATTATGAACAGAATAATCTTATATCTGCTCCTTTCGGTTGCCATTCCTTTGTCGGCTCAGACAGATAGTGACCATAATTTGAAAGTGGCGAAGAACCTTGACGTATTCAACAGCATATACAAAAGACTTGACATGCTTTATGTTGACACGCTCGATGCCGACGAAGTGATAGGAACGGGTATAAATGCGATGCTCAGAAGCCTTGATCCTTATACTACTTATTATCCCGAAGACAAAGTCGATGAACTGAAAATGCTCTACACAGGTAAGTTTGCAGGTGTGGGAGCACTTATCCGTTACATGCCAAAAATGAAACACGTGGTAATCGAAGAACCTTATAAAGGTATGCCGGCAGATGTCGCCGGGCTTAAAAAAGGCGATATAATATTGAGCATAGACGACTCTTCGATGGTTGGAAAAGACACCAAACACGTCAGCAGTCGATTGCGCGGAGATGCAGGAACGAGCCTTATTCTGAAATATAAGCGTCCTTCTACGGGCAAGACAACCAAAGTAAAGATAACAAGAAGCGTAATACAGCAGAAGCCTGTGCCATATTACGGTATGCGCAAAGGCGGAATAGGATACATAAATCTCATATCTTACACGGAAGGATGTGCTAAGGAAATGCGACGAGCGGTTATAGAGTTGAAGAACAAGGGAATGAAATCTCTCGTGCTTGATTTGCGCAACAACGGAGGAGGATCAGAGCAAGAAGCCGTTGATATCGTAAATCTGTTTGTGCCGAGAGATATTCTCATAGTTTCAAACAGAGGTAAAACGAAACGCACGAACCGTGATTACAAGACAAAAGCAGAGCCGATTGACACGCTGATGCCTATTGTCGTGCTTGTAAATGATATGACTGCAAGTTCGAGCGAGATAACGGCAGGAAGCATGCAAGACTTGGACAGGGCAGTGATATTAGGCACTCGGACTTACGGAAAGGGGCTTGTTCAGACGTCGCTTGACCTCCCTTTCAACGGAAATCTAAAACTTACGACCAACAAGTACTACATTCCCAGCGGCAGATGTATTCAGGCTATCAATTACAAGCATGCCAAAGGCGGATATATGGAGCATGTTCCTGACTCTCTGACAAAGGTTTTCCACACTGCAAACGGACGCGAAGTGCGCGACGGAGGAGGAATAAAGCCCGATGTGGAGATTAAACCGGACTCGCTGCCGAATATCGCTTTCTATCTGGCTAACATCGATTCAAACTCTGTAATGATGAATTATGAGATTGATTATATAGCGAAGCATCCGGAGATTGCGCCTGCATCGGAGTTTGAATTGTCTGATGCCGACTATGAAGACTTTAAGCAACGTGTGCTGGAAAGCGGATTTACATACGACAGAGAGAGCGAGAAACAGCTTAAAAACCTTGTAAAACTGGCAAAGTTCGAAGGCTATTATGAAGATGCAAAGGTTGATTTCGAGAACTTGGAGAAGAAGTTGAGCCATAACGTTGCAAAGGATTTGGACTTCAACAAGAAGGCTCTGAAAGAGATAATCACAAACGATATAGTCACTGCATACTATTATCAAGAGGGCGCAATACAAAATAGTCTGCGCTATGATAAGCAGATGAAGGAGGCTGAAAGGCTGTTGAACAATCTCGATGAGTATAATAAACTGCTCTCACCGGTGAAGAAATAAACAGCATAGGTATGTCTCGCAGGAAATCAGACCATAACATAAAGTTCTTGTGGAGGGTGCTCCTGATGGCTTTCGTCACCCTTTCCATAGTAGCACTGATGCTTTTTTATCTTATGATGAGTTAGAAACGGCATGTGAGAAAAGCATAAAAAGCATACTTTTTGAAGTGTGAAAACGTAAGGATTTCTGACACTTTGCAAAATGACGAAACAGCTCCGAAAAAGTGAAAACATTGCTTTTTCGGAGCTGTTTTTTTGTTTTTGGAATGCAAAACAATAACTTTTGCATTTCTAAAACATAACTTTTGAGTCAGAAAACAACGCAGGTAAGAAGCCGAAAGGATAGCTTTTGCAATGTAAAAGTTATCCTTTCATAAATCAACGGAAATACTCAGAGACTGTAATGCGCTGATTGTCAAGTCGTAATATTTTTCGCATTTTTTCGTCATAATATGCGTTCAATCTGAAATTTGCTATTATTTCTTGTTGCTGTAAAATAATTTACCAATTTTAAGACCTTATATAACACCGTTTTCAAGTGCGTTTTTGAACCGTTGAAAATGGTTGTTTTTGATTGCAGACATAATATGTAGTTAGGGCTTTTATGCTTAAAAGAATGGTTAAAACACCTCCAATGCTCTTTTGTCGTTTGTGAAAAGAGCCGTCACCAAAGTTATATATTCGGGCGGTTTGTTTCCCTTTCCCCATTTCAGTTCTATTCCGAGAAGTTCCTGCGTGGTTTTTCCTATGTCGAAACCGACAGACTCCAACGAGTGTCTTACCATATTCGGATGACGGCAAGGCATACCGTAAGGGCGCGTACATGGTTCAGAACCGCAAAGAAGACATTTTGTTCCGAGAAACGAAATGCTTTCCGGATATTCGCGTTCGAGCTTCCGCAGAAATGCAGTTACAGTCTTGAAAGCGTATTCCATAGCCCTTTCCGACACCCTTTTGGTATCGTCTGTCGAAGCGCATTTGGCAAGAGTTGCATCGTCGAAAACAATCTTTGAGCCTATGATAACGGCATCTTCATAACGTGATATGTATTCGGTAGTGTCGAAATCATAAGGCGGACATGTCCATGTTTTATTGTACCGCTTGCACTGTCGGCAGTATTTCATGAACTTATCCGTATCTCTGTATCCCTTGATATATTCGCCTACGGGTATCGTTACGGAAGTATGAACAATCCGAAATCCCATTCCTGCGGTGTTTCCTTTTATGTCTATCGTTCTTGTTTCGCTCATATTGAAAGTCTGAATGTTTCAGTTTGTTATGCGTAATGAGTATTATAAGCTGCCGGTATTTATTACTTAAACCTTCGGCAGTAATGGTCTTTCAACTCCTTTCATACGTTTCTATGACATTGCCGTCATATTTCTTGCAACTCACAAGACGTGCATTTTGTGGCAGTCGCGGTGCTTTCGTTCCTCCTGATACCTCAAACTTAGCAGTCTCTATGCGTATTTCATCCCATAATCCTGCTTCTATGAAAGAGTTGTGTGTTATCGTTCCGCCCTCAACAATGAGCGATTGCACGTTCTTTTCATACAAATCGGACATCAGTCGGGCTATTGTCGTGTCATGGGTGAGCACTAATCGCATCGGATTTCTTCCGCTCCAATGGCGCACATTCAATCTGCTTTTGTCGCGTTCGGCAGTGATACGCCCCACAAGAATGGCGTCGTTTTCTGCCCGAAGTTTATGAGATAACATCTTAGTGAACGGCACTGACACCGTCATAGGTTTGAAATCATCGTCCACAAAGCCGTTTGCAGACTGCGCCCACTTTAATGTTATGTAAGGACGATGATGGTTTTGAAAAGTCATGAAACGCCTGTTAAGTCGCAGACATTCTCTTTCCAGAACCCCGATGCTTACATCTATGCCTGCCGAACGCATTTTTTCTATTCCTCTTCCCCTTACTTCGGCAAACGCATCTATACATCCTACAACCACACGACGCACACCTTTGTTTATTATAAGGTCTGCACATGGAGGCGTTTTCCCATAATGCGAGCATGGTTCGAGACTGACATAAAGAGTCGATTTCGTAAGTAATGCGTTGTCGGATGCACTGACCGACGCGAAAGCATTTACCTCTGCATGCGCCGAACCATAACAGACATGATACCCTTCGCCTATTATCCTGCCGTCATACACTATCACCGCGCCCACCATAGGGTTGGGCTTGGCGTTCAGCATGCCGTTTCGTGCAAGTTGAAGACATCGTTGCATGTACATTTCATCAATCTCTTTTTGGTACATATAGGATATTTTATTAATTTTGTCGCATTATGACATATAACGATTTGTGGCGCAAACTGACATCCGTTTATGATGTCGGAGAAGCCAAAGCAATAGTGCGTATGGTGCTTGAAGCACGTTTCGGAATGTCGGCGGCAGATGTTTATTGCGGCAAAGTTACGCAATTATCCGCAGAAGAGAATGCCTCTTTGATTAAAATAATTGAAAGATTGGCTGACGCAGAGCCTGTTCAGTATGTTCTCGGAGAGACCTTTTTTGCCGGAAGAAGATATAAAGTGTGTCCCGGAGTGCTTATTCCGCGCCCCGAAACGGAAGAACTTTGCCGTTTGATAACGGCATCCGCTGCTAATGGAAGCAAAATTCTCGACATCGGAACAGGCTCGGGATGCATTGCAATAACGCTCGCACTTGACGTTGAAGGTGCAGACGTTACGGCATGGGACATATCCGACGATGCTCTTAGAATGCCGAAAGTCTTTCTGCAAAAGTGTCGTTTCAGAAAAAAGACGCTCTCAACCTGCACCCATGCGACAATGAAACATGGGATGTCATAGTGAGCAATCCACCTTATATATGCGAAAAAGAACGCAAGTCGATGTTCCGCAATGTGCTCGAATACGAACCGGAGCAGGCTCTTTTCGTTCCCGATGACAATCCGTTGCTCTTTTATAACGCCATTGCCGGGTATGCGGAGAATGCTCTTGAAAGCGGCGGAATGCTTTTCTTCGAAATTAATCCCTTTTATGCTGAAATGCTTAAAGACTCGTTAGGCATGCGCGGATTTGAAGATATAACGCTCATGAACGATATGTTCGGAAAGCAAAGGTTTATTAAAGCTGTGAGAAGATGAAACAAATGACGGAACAGGAGGCATTGAAGAAACTGTCGGCAATGTGCGCAAAGGCAGAACATTGCAGTGGTGAGATGAAGGAAAAGATGCGCCGTTGGGAGATAAGCGATGATGTGCAGGAACGCATAATGAAGCGTCTCGTAAGCGAAAAATACATAGACGACGAACGGTTTTGCCGCCTGTTCGTGAACGATAAGATAAGATACAACAAATGGGGACGCAGGAAAATAGAGAATGCTTTATGGATTAAAGGCATCCCGAAGAATGTTTCAACGCCTGTTCTTGATGCCGTTGACAACGACGAATATATCGAAGTGTTGCGCGGTTTGATAGAAAGCAAACGCAGACAGATAAAGGCAGGAAACCTGTATGAGACGAACATGAAACTGATAAAGTTCGCATTGTCACGCGGTTTCACAATGGATGTCATACGCGAGTGTGTGGATGATTGTTGAAAGAATGCTTTTTCTCTTGCAGATACGACTTTACCGACTGTGCCGAAAAACAATAAATGCAAAATCCTTAATATGTAAATGTTTTCATTTTTCAGCAGAATAATAAACCTCATATCGCCTCGTGGTTGTCTCGTTTGCGGCAACCGACTGGCAGAAAGCGAACATGTTGCCTGCGCGAAATGCAGTTTAAATCTTCCGAGAACGCATTTCGCATCCGATGCTTATAACAATGAAATGGCGCGGATATTCTGGGGAAGGATGCCGATAGAACGCTGTGCGGCGTTGTATTTTCATCGTCCGGGTTCGCAATCGGCTAACATCATATACGACTTGAAATACAATCAGCATCCCCAGACGGGGCAACACATGGGCAGAATGATGGCAGAAGAGTTTGCAGAAAGAGGTTTCTTCGACGACATAGACGTTATTGTGCCGATACCGTTGACGAAGAAACGACAGCGAAAACGAGGCTACAACCAAAGTCTTTGGATAGCGCGCGGAGTGAGCGAACAGACAGGTTTGCCGATAGAAGAAGGCATCGTGATAAGACAAACGCACACCGAGAGCCAGACAGACAAGAGCCGCGAGGAGCGTCAGGAAAACGTTTCAGGAGTCTTCTGCATTAAAGATGCGACGCGGGCGAGCGGAAAACACATTCTTATAATAGATGATGTTGTGACTACGGGTGCAACTGTCATATCCTGCGGCAACGAGATTTTAAAAGCCGGAAACGTGAAGATAAGCGTCCTTTCGCTTTGTTTCACCAAATGAAGATAATGCGGAATACGCGAGAAAAGGTATTTATAAACGTGTATTCTACGAATTATAACTGTCTTGTAGTCCCATTAACAGCAAGGCTTTTCTAACCTTAAAGCATCGTACAGTGTAAGTTCGATTATCTCACTTCAATACTGCTGAAAACAACAAGAATAAAAATCGTTTTTCAAAAGTTATCCTTTTGGAATGCAAAAGGATAACTTTCACCACTCAAAACAATAACTTTTGGAAGGTAAAAGGATTGCTTTTGAAATGCAACTTTCAATGCGTTGATATTCAGCTTTTTACATATCGCTCTGAAAATCCTAATAAAATAGGATTTCAACAGTTGTTATTTTTACGTATCTTTGCAGCGTTTTAACGTACAGAAACATTACAGGCAATGCTCTCGGGCATACCTCTATTTTAATGGCGCGATGCTTGTTGCGCCTTATGTGTATATGAACAATAACGCTTTGGAATGAACGACAAGATATTAGAGAAATACAACAGACCCGTGCCAAGATACACGAGTTATCCTCCGGCAAACTTTTTTCACTCGCTTTCTGGTGAAGAATATATTTCAGCCATCGTGAAATCGAACAACGCACGCAACAACAACGTATCGTTCTATCTGCATATTCCGTTCTGCAAACATTTGTGTCATTACTGCGGTTGCAATTCTTATCCGATGATGAAAGACGGTTATGTGGAGCGTTATACAGATGCCTTGCACCGCGAGATAGACCTTATCGCGCCGTATCTGAACACGTCTGAAAGGCGAATATCGCAAATACACTACGGCGGCGGAAGCCCTACGGTGCTGCCGGTAAGCGCGATAAAGGAGCTTAACGAACATCTGCTGTCGCTCATGCCGACAACTGACAATCCCGAAATTGCAATAGAATGTCATCCTGGATATATGACTCCTGACGACTGGAAAGCTCTTGCCGAGTGCGGATTTACAAGGTTCAGCATCGGCATACAAGACTTTCAGGAGCGTGTTCTCAATGCTGTCAACCGCCGTCCGTCGCTTATTCCTGTCGAAGAAATAGTGCAGATACTGCGCGCGGAAGGCAAAAAGATAAACATGGACTTGCTGTTCGGACTCCCTTATCAAACGCCCGATACGTTCGGAGAAACTGTTCTGAGGGCTGTCGGTATGCGTCCCGACCGCATTGTCACGTTCAGTTACGGGCACGTTCCTTGGGTTCATAAACGCCAGATGATACTTGAAAAGATGGGACTTCCCGCAGATGACGTAAAGCAAGAGATGTATCAGAGAGCTTACGGAATACTTCACGATGCAGGATATCGCAGCATCGGAATGGATCATTTTGTACTTCCGGATGATGATTTGAGCATTGCGCTCGACACAAGACGCCTTCATCGCAACTTTCAAGGATACTGTACGAGGCTGACAACAGGACAAGTGTACGCTTTCGGGGTAACAGGCATAAGCCAATTAGATACAGCTTACGCTCAAAACGGAAAGGACATAAGAGAATATATTGATACTGTCAATGCGGGAAAACTCTATATCGAACGCGGATATAAGCTGTCTGACGACGAACGGATAACGCGGGAGGTAATCGAAACAATGATGTGCAACTATCGTGTTGAATGGAATGACATTGCCGAACGCATGTCGCTGACAACGGAAAGAGTGAAATCGGCACTTAACTATGATGCCGTCAGGCTGCAAGAGATGGCAGGAGACGGAATAATAGAACTCACAGAGGATGGTATAAGCATGACAGGGGAAGGCTCACCTTTCGTAAGAAATGTTGTTGCTTCGTTGGATAAGCTGATGATAAACACTAAAAGAAAATTCTCTAAACCAATATAATGAAATGAACTTAAATAACGACAGGACAAGGGATGTTGTTGTAATAGGAGCAGGATTGACCGGACTGACAACGGCATTTTATCTGAAAAAAAACGGATTTGACGTTGAAATAGTGGAGCGTGAAAACCGTATCGGAGGACAGATACGCACATACAGAAGCGGAAAATACATCTTCGAGAGCGGTCCGAACACAGGTGTCGTGTCGTATCCGGAAGTGGCTGAGCTGTTTGAAAACCTTAAAGAGCACTGCGAAATGCAAACTGCCCGCGAGTCGGCAAAATGCAGACTGATATGGAAAGGAAAGCGGTTTTATCCTCTTCCGCATGGAATGAAAAGCGGATTGCTTACTCCTTTGTTCACCGTTTACGACAAATTGCGCATCGTTTTTGAACCTTTCAGAGCCAAAGGGACAGATATTGACGAGTCGGTGGGTGCACTTACTGTCAGAAGATTAGGCAAATCGTATCTCAAATACGCTGTAGATCCGTTCATTTCGGGTATATATGCCGGCGATCCGATGCGTCTTACGACTCGGTTTGCATTGCCTAAGCTGTACAATTTGGAACAAAACTACGGCAGTTTCATACGCGGAGCGATTGCAAAGGCGAAAGAACCGAAGACCGACCGCGACCGTCTTGCCACCAAAAAGGTGTTCTCCGTATGCGGCGGATTAGAGAATCTGACCTATGCTTTGGGCAAATCGATCGGTTCTGATAATATCTCCACAGGGGCGAAAGCAACCGTTATAAGTCCCGACAATGAGAAATGGCAAGTGAGATATACCGACATTGAAGGCACGCAGCACACCATAAACTGCTCGAAAGTGATAACGACGTGCGGTGCATACTCGCTTCCCGAACTGCTGCCGTTCATAGATAATAACCTCATTGAAGCCATAAGCTGTCTGCATTATGCTCCTATCGTGCAGGTTGGTGTATGTATCGGCAACACAAGGGGAATGAAACATGATGCGTTCGGAGCATTAGTTCCGTCTTGCGAGCATCAAAACGTGCTCGGAATACTCTTTCCTTCGTCGTGTTTCGACGGCAGAGCACCACACGAAGGAGCTGTTTTCTCTTTCTTCATGGGTGGAATAAGGCATCCGGAGTATATAGGAAAAAGCGACGAAGAACTTAAAAGCATCGTTGGCGACGCTCTTCACAGGATGCTGAAAATGCCGAAAGACTGCCCGATAGATGAGATAAAGATATTCCGACATTCTCATGCCATACCTCAATATGAGAGCAACAGCGCACAGAGATATGCCGCAATAGAAGAGATTGAGAACAGATATAAAGGGTTGATACTTGCAGGAAACATCAAGGGAGGTATAGGAATGGCTGACAGGATAAGGCAGGGAACGGAACTTGCCGCATCTTTCGGACATTCGTAAATATTCAATCGAAAAACCGCTTCTTATTGGAACGGATGAAAGAATTCTGCATCGTGCGATACGAAGGAATTATTAATGAATTTCAAAAGTTATCCTTTTGCATTGTAAAACAATAGCTTTTACAATGCAAAAGGATAACTTTCGTAGTGCAAAACAAATGCTTTTGAATTGCTGTTCGTAAATAGCTGATATCCAACATAAATGTCAACAGGTAAAGAAAGCGTTGTCTCTCTTTACCTGTTGACGTGTTTATTAAAGACCTCTCGACTTCAACAGCGGTTCTGCATCGGGAGTTTTCAATCCCGTGAAGTCAGTAAATATATCCATTAAGTCTTTCGTATTGCCTTTGCTTAGAATCTTATCGCGGAACGCTTGTCCCACTTCGGGCTTCAAAGCACCGTGACTTTCGAAGTAATCGGCAATGTTAACAGCCAGCACTTCGCTCCAAAGATAGCTGTAATAGCCTGCTGCATAGCCTCCTCCCCAAACGTGATTGAAATACGAAGTGGAATATCTCGGCGGTATCTGAGCATTGAGAAGACCGATTGATTTCAATGCGGATGTCTGGAAATCGTTTGCCTTTTCGGCTGTCGGAATTTCATTTGAAGCAAGGCAATGCCATGCTAAATCGGTGCAGGTTGCTGCAAGATTTTCTCCAAGAGAATATGCAGAATGGAAGTTTATGGATGCAAGCATCTTCTCTTTCAGTTCTTCCGGCATCGGCATATTTGTCTCGCTGTGCTTCGCAAAGTTGCTGAACACCTCCGGAATGGTTGCAAACGACTCGTTGAACTGCGACGGCATCTCTACGAAATCACGCGCAACGGCTGTTCCGCTCAATGTATTGTAATAGCAGTCGGATAACATTCCGTGCAGCGCATGACCGAATTCGTGGAACATTGTGGTAACTTCGTCCCATGTAAGCAATGTCGGTTGTCCTTCGGGAGCTTTCGCATAGTTGCACACATTATATATGATAGGAATCTGATTGCGCATCTTGCTTTGTTTTGCAAAAGCATCCATCCACGCTCCTCCGCGCTTTGTGGGACGTCTGAAAAAGTCGTCATAGAACAAAGCTATTACTTTTCCGTCTCTGTCTATCACATCATACACGTTCATGTCTTTATGATACACCGGCAAGTCGGTGCGCTTCTTGAATGTCAGTCCGTAGGCTTTGTTGGCAGCAAAGAACACTCCGTTGACAAGCACACTGTCGATATTGAAATACGGTTTCACGTCATCATCGGAGAAATTGAACTTCTCTTTCTTCATCTTTGCAGAGAAATAGAAGCGGTCGTAAGGTTGAAGACGGAAGTCATCACCCATTGTTTTGCGGGCATAATCTTCTATTTCTTTTGTTTCCTGTTCTGCTTTCGGGGTGTAAGCCTTAATGAGTTGTTTCAGAAAAGCGTATGCATTGTCTGTATTCTTTGCCATTGTGTTGTCCAAAGAGTATGACGCAAAATTCTTATATCCCATTATCTCGGCTTTCTCGGCACGCAGTTTGGCAATCTCAACGATGAGGGGAAACGTGTTATATTCGTTTGTTCCGTCGGTTCGATGTATTGATGCGTTATAGACTTTCTCACGAAGTGAGCGATTGTCGAGGCTTGCAAGGATGGGCTGTTGCGTTGTATTTGTTATCACGATGCAATACGGTGCTTTTCCGCCAAGACTCTCTGCGTCTTTCTTACACTGCGCAATGTCGGACGCATTCAATCCTGCAAGCTCGCTTTCGTTATCAACCCATACCGTAGAAGCATTGGCTGCTTTCGGCAACATGTTTCCGAAATCGTTCTGCAAGGCTGCAATCCGCTTGTTGATTTGTTCCATACGAGCTTTCTTTTCCTTAGATAACAGCGCGCCGGAACGTACAAACGACTTGTAAATCTCTTCCAACAGCTTCTTATCTTCGCCTTTCAGACTGTTGTATTCGTGGTCATATACATACTTGATACGGTCAAACAACTTCTGATTGAACATTATTTCGTTCTCAAAGTCGGTAAGCATCGGTATTGCTTCGCTCTCCGCTTTCTCAAGCTCTTCGTTCTTATCGGCGTTAGTCAATGCAAAGAATATGTTGCTGACACGGCTCAACAGCAGTCCGCTTTTCTCGTAAGCTAATATCGTATTGGCAAAAGTAGGCTTTTGCTTGTTGCTCACTATGCTCATTATTTCAGCTCTCTGCTGATTTATTCCCTCTTTTATAGCCGGGAGATAATCGCTGTTTTTGATTTTTGAAAAGTATGGCGCGCCATATTGAAGTGTGCTTTTCGTCATCAGAGGATTTGTTACTGAGTGTTTCACTTTCTTTTTGTTATTCGCTGTGGATGTAACGGCAATCATTGCCAAACATATAAGTCCCACTGCCGAAACTGTTTTTCTTAAATTCATATAAATAATTTTTTGTTTTGATATCAGCATTCAATTTCAAGCAATATGCATGCATGCCTCGATTAAAATCGAGCATTTCGGCAAATATAAGCATAATATGTCAGAAACATAACCAAAAATAATCTTTTTTCTTTTTTTATATATTTAATTCAGAATTTTTGGCTATTTCATGACGTTTATATGTCGGCAGTTATTTGTTTGCAGTTTGTCGGAAAGCACTGTATAACACTTCTACATACATATTTTACATCAATGAAATCCTACTTGTTATTATATTGAAAACCAATATATAAAAAAATGCACTGCAAAAGCTATCCTTTTGCACGCTGAAAGTTATCCTTTTGGAGTGCAAAAGGATAACTTTTGAGACGCAGTTTGCAACGTCTTGATTTTCAATACTGTACGATGTGCGGTTCAGGAGTGATTACGGTTCTTGTAGAATGGTAATGAAATTCGCTCCGGAATATTGCAGACGGATGACTGCCTGCATATGATGACGCTCCGCATTTCATATATCCATGACGCCGAGACTGCGACATCTACAGATATTCTGAAATGATTTTTACGGAATAAAACACGACTTCTTAGCCGTCATACATGCCCGTATTGTCGTTGATAAGATATTATTTCTCTCAATATCAACATTTTAAAACATAAAAACAATGTAAGATTTTGGAGAAAGGAATAAATGTTTTAACTTTGCAACGGTTATGGTATTAAACTATATTTGGATAGCCTTTTTCATCATCGCATTTGTAATTGCGCTGGTGAAATTAATTTTTATGGGCGACACGAGCGTGTTTCCCGACATGATGAACTCTACCTTCGAGTCATCGAAAACGGCATTCGAGATTTCTCTCGGGCTTACCGGCGTGCTCTCACTTTGGCTCGGAATAATGAAGATAGGAGAGCGCGGAGGTGTCGTAAACATACTTGCAAGAGTGCTTTCGCCTGTTTTCACGAAGCTGTTTCCCGACATACCGAAGGGTCATCCCGTTACCGGCAGCATCTTTATGAATATAGCAGCCAACATGTTGGGATTGGATAACGCTGCCACTCCGCTCGGTTTGAAAGCAATGGAGCAGCTTCAAGAGTTGAACAATCGCAAGGATACGGCTACAAATCCGATGATAATGTTTCTCGTGCTCAACACTTCCGGGCTCACATTGATACCCGTCAGCATAATGGTTTATCGCTCTCAGCTCGGCTCTGCGCAGCCTACCGATGTCTTTATTCCATTGTTGATAGCAACGTTTTTCTCGACTCTCGCCGGCATTATCATAACGTCAATGTATCAGCGCATAAACCTTCTGAACCGCACAATGCTTCTTACGCTCGGCGGAATGAGCATCGTCGTTGCAGGAATTATATGGGGTTTCGGACAAATGGACAATGAAATGATGAACACTGTGAGCACTTCGGCAGCGAATATTCTGCTCATGACCATCATAATAGCGTTCATCATAGCAGGCATAAGGAAGAAAATAAACGTATATGAGTCGTTCATAGACGGAGCAAAAGAAGGTTTTTCTACTGCCGTGCGCATCATTCCGTACCTCGTTGCGATACTCGTAGGCATCGGAGTATTTCGTGCTTCGGGCGCAATGGATATGCTTATCGACGGCATTTCGCTTGCCGTAAGCTCATGTGGGGGTAACACCGACTTTGTGGGAGCATTGCCTACGGCTCTGATGAAACCACTTTCGGGCAGCGGTGCGCGTGGTATGATGGTGGATGCGATGCAAACTTACGGAGCAGATTCGTTCGTAGGACGTCTCAGTTGTATATTTCAAGGCTCTACGGACACCACGTTCTACATTCTCGCAGTATATTTCGGAAGTGTCGGAATAAAATATACCCGACATGCAGTTGCATGCGGATTGCTCGCCGATCTGGCTGGTGTGATAGCCGCAATAGCAATATGCTACATGTTCTTCGGATAAAGGAAGGCGTTAAATAAATGTTGACTGATATTCACGATATGCAGAAAAACAAATCAACTAATGTAACATACAATATGAATATGAATGGTTGTCGAACGGCAGACGTATCGGATTTGCACAGTCTTTCAGCCGTTTCGCCTGCACATCTTCTTAATATTTGATATGGCAAACTTAAAATCTCTTGCAAAAGATACAGCTATATACGGGCTTAGCAGCATAGTAGGAAGGTTTCTGAACTATCTTCTCGTGCCGCTGTACACTGTAAAGATGTCGGCTGCCGGAGGTGGTTACGGAGTCATAACCAATATGTATGCCTACGTGGCTTTGCTTTTCGTGATACTCACTTTCGGCATGGAGACAACCTTTTTCCGTTTCTCCAACAAGCAGGAAGAAGACCCGGCGAAGGTCTATTCCACCGTTCTTATAATGGTGGGAAGCGTCGCTTTGGTATTCATAGCACTGGTGTTTGCCTTCATAAGTCCTCTTTCGTCGTTAATGGGATATACCGAACACCCCGAATATGTATGGACAATGTTCGTCACCGTAGCTATCGACGCATTCCAAGCCATACCTTTTGCGTATCTGCGATATAAGAAACGCCCCGTTAAATTCGCGGCATTGAAACTTCTTTTCATAGCCATGAGCATATCGCTCAACCTTATCTACTATCTTATAATAGGTGGAACAGATGTGAAATATGCTTTTTATATCAATCTTTTCTGTACCGGTTCAATCACGTTTTGTTTCATGAAAGAACTCGCAGAAATAAGAAACGGATTCGACAAGTCGCTCATGCGCCGCATGCTTTCTTACAGTTGGCCCATACTTTTGCTTGGAATAGCAGGCATACTCAATCAAACTGCTGATAAGATAATGTTTCCGTATATATACAAAGGGAGCAATGCTCACGAACAGTTGGGCATATACGGAGCTGCAAGCAAAATAGCAATGATAATGGCTATGATAACACAAACGTTCAGATATGCATACGAACCGTTCGTGTTCGGAAGCATAAAAGAGAAAGACAGCAATGATACTTATGGCAGAGCGATGAAGTATTTCATCATATTTACGCTTCTCGCGTTCCTCGTTGTAGTGGGATATATCGACATTTTGCGTCATATCATAGGACGGGATTATTGGAGCGGGCTTAAAGTAGTGCCTGTTGTGATGGTAGCAGAGATAATGATGGGAGTGTATTTCAATCTCAGTTTCTGGTATAAACTTATCGACAAGACTATCTGGGGGGCATATTTCAGCGGTATAGGGTGCTTGGTTCTGATAGCAATAAACCTGACATTCGTTCCTCGATACGGATATATTGCATGCGCTTGGGCAGGCTTTGCCGGCTACGGAACATCAATGCTGCTGTCTTATTTCGTAGGACAGAGAAAGTATCCGATAAACTATCCCGTGCGCGAAATAATGATATACGTGCTCATAACTTCTGTTCTTTTCGTTGGAATGAGCTTCGCAAACGACAGACTTTCAACTGTCCCTGCCGTAATTGTAAATACTTTGCTTATAACAATATTCATATATTACGTGATAAGAAATGACTTTCCGCTGAGCAATCTGCCCGTTATAGGAAAACATTTCAATAAATAGCAAATAACAGAACAAATCCATTTAATATATCGAAGAAGTAAAACAATATACATGAATTAATAACATAAAACAATATGTTCAAATGAAGAAAACAACATTATTTATTGCAGGACTCTTAGCAGTAAGCTCTGTTAAGGCCGATGAAGGTATGTGGATGCTCTACAATTTACCGCAAGCTGTTTACGAACAGATGAAAACGGAAGGCTTCATGTTACCCTACAACGATCTCTATCACAGTGAGAACGCTATCAAGAACACCGCAATCAACTTCTCAGGTTATTGCTCCGGTGTAGTAGTATCGCCCGATGGACTTGTCTTTACAAACCATCATTGCGGCTTCGAAGCTATCAGAAGCCATTCAACAGTTGAGCATGATTATATGAAAAACGGCTTTTATGCCAAGACGTTTGAAGAAGAATTGCCCAACGAAGACACATTCGTAGGATTTATGAAAGAGCAAACCGACGTGACAAACCGTTTGCGTGCTTTGGGAATAGACCGCAAAAACAAATACGAAAGAGCAGCTCTCATAGATTCGTTGGAACAGTCTATGACTGATTCAATAAAGAAAATAGACAACACTTTGCATATAACCATCGAGGCTTTCTATGAAGGCAACAAGTATTATGCAATGACTTATCAGAATTTTCCTGATGTAAGACTTGTCTTTACCGTTCCTAAATCAATGGGAAAGTTCGGCGGTGAGACCGACAACTGGATGTGGCCGCGCCAGACTTGTGATTTTTCCGTATTCAGAATTTATGCCGATCCCAACACGAACGGACCTGCTGCATACTCAAAGAACAACGTTCCCTATCATCCGAAACAATGGGCACAGGTGTCAATGCAAGGCTACAAAGAAGGCGATTTCGCAATGACGATAGGTTATCCGGGTACAACCAACCGCTATCTTTCATCATACGGAATAAAGGAAATGCGTGATGCTACCAACACACCGCGTGCACAAGTGCGTGGCGTAAAGCAGGAAGTGATGAAGAAGCACATGCGTGCCAATGATGCAGTGCGCATCAAATATGATTCAAAATATGCTCAAAGCGCAAACTATTGGAAGAATGCGCTCGGCATGAACAAATGTATCGATTCCATCGGAATAATAAACCAGAAGCGTGATTATGAAGCAACGATACGCGCTTGGCAAGATACTACCGATTATTTGGAACACGAAGTGGATTTCGATTTGCTCAAACGACTCTATGACAAGCGTTCTAATCTGACTTATGCGTTTACAAACTGGCGCGAAACATTCAGCCGTACGAACGAGCTTTCAACGCGAGCAATGCGTGTTGCGTATGGTGTTGACGTGCAAGGACCTGAAAACGAACCTGAAAAACGTTATATAGAATTCAAAGACAATAGCGAAGAATGGGATGAATCTCTTGACAAAGAGGTTCTTACAGTGTTGTTGAAGAACTATAAAGAGCATGTAGATGCCAAATATCTGCCCGGATTTTATAAGACGATAGAAAACAAATTCGGAGGCGACTATAAGAAATACGTAGATTATCTATATTCTGCTTCAAGTATAATGAAGCATGGAAAGAAGCTTTATATCAACAAGAAGAACTTCAAAAAAGATCCCGGTGTGCAGTTCGGTGATGATGTAAATCGCATCTATCTTGATATTATGGCAGGCATAGAAAGCATAAGCGACAGTATCAACATGCAGGAAAAATATCTCTGTGCAGCAAAACTTCGCATGGAAGAGGATATGCCTCACTATTCGGATGCTAACTTCACGATGCGCCTAAGCTACGGACAAGTGGGTGGATTTGACCTCGGCGGCAAGCCATCGGGATATTACACTACTGCCGAAAGCATTGTAGAGAAGATGAACCGTGCCGACGAAGTGTATGAATATCAAGCAGAACCGATAATGAAAGAACTGTTCTCTGCACCTGACTTTGGAAAGTATCAGGACAAAGGAACCGGCAAAATGCACCTTTGTTTCCTTACAAACAATGACATTACGGGCGGAAACAGCGGTTCGCCAATGTACGACGGAAAGGGTCAAGTCATAGGTTTGGCATTCGACGGTAACTGGGACAGCCTTTCAAGCGATATAAACTTCGACAAGCGTCTTGCACGTTGTATCGGAGTAGATATACGCTATATGCTCTACATGATGGACAAGTGGGGACATGCAGACCGTCTTCTGAAAGAGATAAACGCAAAATAATTACAGTAAAAAGTAATCCTCATAAAAGCCGCAGGCAAAATTATCAGCCTGCGGCTTTTATTGTTTTTATCCGTTTCTATCGCATTCGAGAGTATTTAAAGAATGTGTTTTATGCAAAATTTCATGCTGTTAAGACATTGTTATCCAACGTTAACAATTCGCCTTAATGCTGATGTTAAAGCGAATTTTATATGATAACATTCATATATTTGCGATTTGTCGGAACGCATTTTATAACAATTCAGCATACATGGTCAATATTCCGAAACCGTACTTTATACTATGTTAAAAATCAAGACATTGCAAACGGATTTTCAAAAGCTATCCTTTTGTATCTCAAAAGGATAACTTTCAGCGTGCAAAAGGATAGCTTTCGCAATGCAAAACAATAGCTTTTGAAATATGTCTTATATAGATATTATTTTCAATTACATTAATGTGAGTTCGTATAATTTGCGTTAATTATATTCTTAAAGAACGAAAAAACGGTTGTAGAGTGTGATTATATGAAGTTTTTGA
>CALGRN010000220.1 GCA_937880835.1 uncultured Prevotella sp.
GAATGCTGAGAAAGAGAGTTAAGAGGCATAACCTGAATGTCGGCAGCAGTTATTTCAAACGGATGCGTATGGTCTTCATCAGCAATCTTATACTCAACATGAGTGTTTGTTGTACCAAAATCTATTGCAAACTCAAATATTTTGTTTCCTTGTTGCACTTCTCTATAAAGCGGAATAAGTATGCCGTCTGCAATTTTATTGGATATTTTCAAGAAAGAATATTCCTCATAAATACAGAAATAACGGCTTGAAAGGAAATGGCGGTTCTTGTCTGCACGCTCTATAACAGTGTGTTTTAGTGGTTTTTCCGCATTATCTTTATAGACCTCAACGGTATATTGGAATTGTTCTTTTTTATAACCTTGCGTATCTTCATCTATAATATATATGCGTTGAGGTTTTGCTATATTCTCTACGTTTATATGATAACTCGGGAATAGGAAAACATCAAAACGACAATCAATTACGGAGAAGATATTTTGTTCTCGTAATGGCGATGCCTGATTGGGAGTATATTCACGATGCAGAGGAATATAATGCCCCTTTTGTATTGGTATATTCAATGTAACTTGAACTCTGCCGTCTGCAAGTTCTTTTATGATAACAACCGGTATCGATGTATTTTCTATAAAACCGCTTATGGTTTTTACAGAAAGATATTTAAATATCTCTGGTTTCAACGGTAACAGGTAATGGCAATCATCTGTTATTTTCTTTCCGTCACGATAAAAGCAAGTGAAATATTCATTATCATTTACCGGGTAAGGCAATCGAATTATATAAGGTTGGAAGATATCATCTACCGTTAAATAAGGATACTTGGTTGTATCAAACGGAAGCAAACGTTCTTCTATATCTCGGTCGTCATACAATGGTGCAAAAAGATGAGAATTCCATTCCGAAGTAGTGTAGGTCATCCTCTTTTCAAAATACGGTTCATTCGGTAAAATAAGAGGAAGGCGTTCTGTTTCAACATCGGATTTTATACGGAAATCACTGTTTTGTGCTATTATGTCAGAAGACAAGCACATTAATGGAATATTTCCTGTTAAATAAACTTGACTGCTTCCTATCATCAACGGTGTGTATTGGCTGTTGTAAATACCTGGTTGCAATGAGTTAATATAATTCTTGAATTCAGTATCAGTATCTAAACGGAAACAAGAGTTGACATAAGCATGGAAATCAGGAAATAAATCTACAAATCCCGGTTGTTTTGCAAGAAGAAAGACAAACTCTCTAAAAAGTTTATCACGTCCATTCAATGAGCGAAAAGATCCGTCTTCGTCAGCATTGAAAGCTTTATGATAATTGCTAAGATACACATCTTCCACATAGCTCAAATCATTGGAAGAAGCAAGGCATACGGATATTGGCGAAGTTCCGCCTACAATATTCATCTGTCCCAAAGCCCCTTTACCAATATAATTAAGCATGTGTATGTATGACATGTCGGCAAAGTTAAAAGAATCAGAGTCTTGCGAAAGAAAGAGTGATAATGTATCTGCAATACTTGCATGTTCATAAACGCCATCGTCAGAAAGTTTTTGTAAGTCTCTTGACTTATCCCAACTTACAATCTGGAAAAGTTTATCATACTTCTGATTATAAGCAAAGAATATTTCTAATATATCAAGTGATTGACTCACAAGTTTATGATATATAGTGTTACCTTCAACACTATTGCTTTCATCCGCACAATAGTTGAATGCTGACTTTGTAAGTTCAAATCCTGCGAAAGGCGTAGGGATGGATGTTATTGGCAACGAAGATTTATATCCGTTCGGATCTTCTATCGCTTCTATATCTTTATGTCCGTACTGAGCGGTTTCTTGCCAACCGTCTATTGTATCGCTACCTTTATGAAAACGAAAAACATGCATTGTATGAATAATTGATATTGTTTGGTTGGTAATTAAAGTGTTTACTATTTACTTGTTTTCTAACCTATTTGACCATTTTAAATAAAAGAGGATTGCCGTTACAAGTCTCTCTCTTTTTTAAAGTCCGAATTTCCTATGGATGACATTATTAATAGCCTGCTCATGTATTGCCATAAAATAGTTAATAGGATCAAGTCCGTTATGCTTCTTCATAGAGACGTCTGACAATTCTGAATCTATTGCGGGATAACCGTTAAGATTCTTACCTAACATTCTGTCAATGAAAGATGCCTTATGCGGTTCAATGTTGTAGATAGTTTCAAACACGTCACTTTGATTTGAATATAAATCAAATGGTTGAAAGCTGCGCTGATTGTCTGATAACTCTTTCAACCATTGATCGCGGAAAATGCTTACAAAGTTCTTTAAATCCGAAAAGAAAGATTCGCGAAAACTTATTCCTTTCATCTGTTCAGTCTTTGTCCATGCATAATTAAGTGTGTTATCAAAGTGTTCATTTATGAATTTGGAGAAAAGATAGAAACTTACGAGCTGTTTTCCCATAACATTCATTGTGCTGTCACCCAAATCAGGTAATGTCAGAGGATTTACATCGTTTTTCACCGCAAACTCTTTGAAAGATGTATGCTTTGACATCGGATTATGAGAGATACCGCTTTGAGTAAAATCAATAATTGATAATGCTGCCGAAAGTTCAACGAAGTGAGCTGTGTTCTGTTGTTCCGCAGCACCTTCTATATTATTATATCTGCTTTTTATCTCATCACATATATAATATAATGCATCTACATTCAAATTACCTATATAGTATTTCAGTGCGGCTTTCGTCTTTGATATGAACGTTTCCATTTTGATTTGCGAATTATCATCATCTTTCAAGCCAAAATAAGGAAGAACCGTTACCGCACCGATAGGAGAATTAGAGATTGCAGCTGAATTGGGAATGTTAAGACGTTCTGCCTCGCGGAATGTCTTTTGGAACAACGGAAAGCCGGCAGCTCCCGTTCCTCCGAATATACTGCTTATTATAAATATTTCGTCACCGGGTTGGAAATTATGAAGCAGAGAAATCAGAGAGGCTGTATTCTTTGGGTCGTTAAGCACCACGCTGCCTATATTCGGATTTCCCTTAAAGCCTACATCAAGCGGACATGAAAGGTTCTTGTCGCTAAAAAGCAATGACATCAGCGCTTGATTGCTATTAACACCTACTTCTGATGCGAACTTATTATATGCTATATATTCACCGAAGCGCATATTGGCAACGTTATTAAGATTTAAACGGAAATCGGTATTCATATCCTCTATTTCCACTCTGAAATATCCGTTTTTATCCTGTCGGTTTCCGAATTTAAGGTTTTGACGTATCTTTTTATACATCTGCATTATTTGTACGGTACGCGTTAAGTCTCCGTTTCCGCTATCAGGATCGACTATTACCGGTACTATTGTATCAATCTTTTCGCCAAGAGAGACGCCGGTCGCGAGCAGCATTGTCAACGATTTCAATACTCTTGCGCCTGTTCCTCCTATACCATATATATATAACTTGCTCATTACGATTTTCTTTTTTAGAACGGAATATTACGACATCTGCTGCTGAAAGACTTGAATAAACATGAAAACATAAGGAAAAGCAAGGCGC
This sequence comes from uncultured Prevotella sp., assembly GCA_937880835.1. GTDB lineage: Bacteria > Bacteroidota > Bacteroidia > Bacteroidales > Bacteroidaceae > Prevotella. The sequence goes on from CALGRN010000220.1 coordinate 3,550, forward strand.
CGTAAAACATTACTATAAAGGCGAAACTTATATAGTCGCCTATTCCTATGCTCGCAGTTTGTATGTTTATCCTGAAAAGATAGTCCGTAATACTGATACGAGATATTATAAGGGAAATCAATCCGCTTGCAATACTTGTGCCTATTCCGGTAAGCAGCCACTTTCTGCGTTGTGCAAGAAGAATATGATCAAGCAATATATAATAGACAAAAGCAACTATAAGCGGTAGGAAAATCATTATATAAAAAATTGAAGAATAAACTCCGGCACGTTCCATATAAGTGGAGAAATCTCCCAGAAAGGCAATGCCGAACAACTCAAATATATCTGCAATAAAATCCATATGAAATATTTATAATATCAAATTTTAAATGTTATGATTGCTATCTCTTTATCAATCGTAGTCTTCTATCTTCACTTTCATTTTGAACAAATCTTTCTCTTTTCCGGTACGAGCATTATAAAATGCGTCATAAATACCTTCTATCATCTCGTATATTGCATATGATTTATGACTTTCGGGCAGACCTTCCATAGATTTGTTGTAACTGCTTTTAATAACCCACGCCGGTATTTTGTTTT
>CALGRN010000221.1 GCA_937880835.1 uncultured Prevotella sp.
CCCTTACCAACAGTCTGTATCTTTTCAGGAGCAATACCCATCTTATTGAGTTCCTTAGCAACTGTTTTAGCACGCTCTTCTGACAACCACTGGTTGTGTCTAGCAGAACCTGTTGCGCTGTCAGCATAACCTGTAACGAGGAGGTTGTTATTGTTCTCCTTAGCATACTTAGCAACTGCACGTACGTTTACAAGATCTTTCTGAGAAGCGATGTTAGTATTGTCAATGTTGAAGAATACAGAAACAGGAGTTGTAATGAATTCTTTAACAGTCTTGCCCGGTTCTGGTTTAGGCTGCTTAGCGAGCATATCACGAAGACGTGCATTCTCTGCAAGAGCATCATTCAACTTAGCATTGAGAGCGTCAAGAGCTGCTTGGTTCTGTGCCATGATAGCATCAACATCAGGAACTTTGTTCCATGTAGCTTTACCAAGATTGAAAGTCAAACCGATTTCACCATATAGGTTGTTGTCGTGACTTTCCCAACCGCGGTTAGGACGAGTAACAGTCTCGTTACCATCAACGTCACCTTCCATACGATTCCAACCTAATTCGAGGTTTATAGCAACGTGTTTGCTAACATTAAACTGGTTCAAGATACCTGCGCTGAGTTGCATTCCATACAAGTTATATGACATAGAACGTGATAAACCACCACCTACGAATGGAATAAAGTTCCAAACACGGTTAGGATTGTATCCGCAAAGCATATTGCTAACGTTGAAAAGAACATGTTCATTCAATGTCCAATATTTGTTGAAGTTACCTTCCTTTGTACCATCGTCAACTCTTTTACCCCAGATACCCTGTACTTTTGTACGAAGACCTATACCTGGTGTAAACCATTTACCAATAGCTATTGCAGCACCAGGTGTTGCGCGAAAATCCTCAATAGGACTTCTGTCAAGTCCTTGTCCGTGCTCTTGACCAGAATACCAAGCATTCCAGTTAGCACCAACCTGAATAAACCAATTGCTCCAAAAAGAATTGGTAGCAACACTGTGCTTAAGTGTAGGCACAGTTTCTGTACTCTGTGCCATTGAAGCAACAGAAATACCGGCAAAAGCCAATACGAATAATAATTTTTTCATAACCTTTATTATTTAAACAATCAAAAAAATCTAATAACTTGATACTATTCTTTTATGAATTTGTGGACAAAGATAGTAATTATTTTTAAATCTTTCTTGTTTTTTCAAAGAAAATGTCATTTTTAGGCAAAAAACGACCAGTTTTAAACGTAAAAACGCGTTTTTTTAAGTTTCAACACAATAAATGCTCTATTTCCTTCTGACGTAATATACAAAGGATAGACTTACCGTCAGGAGTATAATTTGCATTTGAACAAGAGAATAAGCTATTAACAATATTCTCCATTTGCTCATTGTTCAATATCTCGCCTTGCGGTATTGCCGAATTACGGGCAAGACTAAGTGCAAGAGAACTTGCTATATCATCTTTAACAGAATTGACTTTTTCCATTGCCGTATTCACCATGTCACGCAACAATGATGTTGGAGAAACACCGTCAATATCTGACGGAACGGCGTTTATAGCATAACTGCCTTTACCCAATTCTGTAAGTTCAAAGCCCATTTCTGTAAGTTGTGGGAATATTTTTTGTAATATAACATCTTCTGAAACAGAGAAAGTTATAACCTCAGGGAACAGTTCCTTTTGAGAATTGAAACTTCTATCCTTAATCTGCTGCATATATTTATCATACAGAATACGTATGTGAGCACGATTCTGTTCTATTATCATAAGCCCGGATTTCACTGCTGTCATTATATAAGTTCCTTTATATTGATAATGTACGGGCGATTTATCTGCTATTATATTGTCATCCTCTTTCCTTTCTTCTGTATCAAATAATTCTGCTTCATCATTTTTATCAGCTCCCATTGTATCATAAAGAGTTTCCCATTCGTCAGTAGCGGAATGTTGTTCTGAACGGTTTAATTTAAATGGATTGTATTTAGGATTGTATTCAACCTTAGGAGGTGCAACCTTATTCATTTCTTTATTGAACACGGGAATATCGGGACGTCCTTGCGTATCAAAATCTATCGACGGAATATCATTGAATTTTCCTATCGCTTCCTTTACAGAAGCATACAGTATTTGCCATATAGCCTGTTCGTTCTCAAATTTTATTTCCGTCTTCGTAGGATGTATGTTAACGTCTATATCACCGGGTGCTATCTCAAAATAAAGGAAATAATGCACTTGTTCTCCTTGTGGAACAAGACGTTCAAATGCGTTTTGGACAGCCTTATTGAAATAAGGATGTTTCATATAACGCCCATTTACGAAAAAGTATTGATGTGCTCCCTTCTTTCGTGCAGACTCAGGTTTTCCTACAAATCCGGTAATTTTACACATTGTAGTATCAACTTCAACCGGCAGTAAATCTTGATTAAGACGTTTTCCAAATACATCGATAATACGCTGTCTTATATTTCCTGAACGAAGGTTGAATATCTCAACACCATTACTATGAAAGGTAAAATTCACTTGCGGATTTACAAGTACAATCCTTTCAAATGCATTCAGGATATTATTCAGTTCGGTAGAGTTGGATTTCAAGAACTTTCTTCTTGCAGGAACATTGAAGAACAGGTTTTCTATTTTAAAATTACTTCCTTCTTGACACGATACCGGTTCTTGCCCGATGAACTTACTTCCTGATATGGAAAGTTGCGTTCCTATTTCTTCTCCATGCAATCTCGTTTTCAATTCTATTTGAGCCACAGCTGCGATAGAAGCCAAAGCCTCTCCTCTGAATCCCATCGTATTGAGTGCAAATAAATCTTCCGCCTTGCGTATTTTGGATGTCGCATGTCGCTCAAATGACAGTCTTGCATCCGTTTCCGACATTCCACATCCATCATCTATAACCTGTATAGACGTTCTTCCGGCATCAACAACGATTACATTTATATTCTTTGCTCCGGCATCAATGGCGTTTTCTACCAATTCTTTTATCACAGATGCCGGTCTTTGTATCACCTCTCCTGCCGCAATCTGATTTGCAACAGAATCCGGTAAAAGTTGTATTATATCACTCATTAATCAGTAATTTAGATAAAACAATAATATGGAAAGCAATGGCAAATAGTTGTCACAGTTTTTAAATGAGAGTATAATTAAATTTAATAAAATTAAATTCTCACCATTTCA
>CALGRN010000222.1 GCA_937880835.1 uncultured Prevotella sp.
CTATATCGCCCGAACGAGTACCCATCATGAGCCCTTCAAGCGGCGTAAGACCCATAGACGTGTCTATACATTTGCCGTTTTTGACAGCCGCAATGCTTGCTCCGTTGCCTATGTGGCATGTAATTATCTTCTTGTCTTCTATGTTGACGCCGAGATATTCGCACACTCTGGCTGACACATAACGATGACTTGTGCCGTGAAAACCGTATCTGCGAACGTCGTGTTTCTCGTAAAGCTCGTAAGGAATGGCATACAGATAGGCGTAGTCGGGCATCGTCTGATGAAACGCAGTGTCAAAAACACCGACCTGAGGCAAGCCCGGCATCAGCTCAGTTACAGCCTTTACACCTTTCAGGTTGGCAGGATTGTGAAGCGGAGCAAGCTCGTTGCAAGCCTCGAAAACTTTGAGAACGTCGTCTGTAAGCATTACGCTCTTGTTGAATTTCTCACCTCCGTGAACCATACGATGACCCACTGCGTCTATCTCGTCAAGGCTTTTGATTACTCCGATCTCCGGATCTGTGAGCAGACTGAATATGAATTTCACTCCTTCCGTATGCTCCGGGATGTCGTGCATAATCTCTTTCTTCTCGCCGTTGGCAAGCTTTGCCTTTACGAATGCGCCGTCGAGACCTACTCGTTCTGCACCTCCCGATGTCATAACCGACTTGTCGTCCATGTTATACAGTGCGTATTTGATAGACGAACTGCCGCAGTTTAATACCAATATCTTCATTTTCTGTGTTTGAGTTTTTATTGTTTTTTATTCCGAAACGATTTATGATTTCTTCAAATCTTGCGCCTGACATGCCGTTATTGCCCCCATATAATATATGTCGTCGATAGAACATCCGCGACTTAAATCGTTTACCGGACGAGCTATACCTTGCAGAATAGGACCTATTGCGGTTGCATTTCCGAGACGTTCGACAAGTTTATATGATATATTTCCCACTTCAAGACAAGGCACGATAAGCACATTTGCCTTTCCTGCGATATCGCTTTGAGGGGCTTTTTTCTTTGCAATATGCGGTACGAGCGATGCATCTGCCTGCAATTCGCCGTCAATTTTCAACTCCGGATCAAGCTCTTTGGCGAGCCGTGTGGCTTCAACCACCTTGTCAACTACTTCATGGCTTGCGCTGCCTTTTGTCGAAAAGCTAAGCATTGCAACGCGTGGCTCGGTGAAACCGGCTACACTTCGCGCTGTCTGAGCAGTGCAAACGGCTATCTGAGAAAGCTGATCGGCATTCGGAACAGGCGTAACTGCAACGTCACCCATTACTATCAATCCGTCTTCTCCATACTCTTTGTTCTTTGTTATCAGCAACATTGCGCCGCTGATACATGTAATTCCCGGTGTACATTTTATTATTTGAAGAGCCGGTCTGAGCGTATCTCCCGTTGTACTTAACGCACCTGAGATCTGTCCGTCTGCATTTTCGGTTTTTATTATCATACATCCGAGATACAGAGGGTTCTTAACCAACTCCCTCGCTTTTTCTATTGTCATTCCTTTTTTCTTGCGAAGTTCTGTCAGAAGAACTGCATATTCTTCGCTCTTAGGGTTATTCTCAGGATCAATCAGAGTAGCCTTTTCGATATGTTTCAATCCCCATTCCTTCGCCAATGTGCGAATTTCGTCAGGATTACCGATAAGGATGAGATCTGCAATGTCGTCAGCCAATACACGGTCGGCGGCTCTCAATGTGCGTTCTTCCGTTGCTTCGGGAAGCACGATGCGCTGTTTGTTGCTCTTTGCACGCAGAACAATTTGATTTAATAAGTCCATCTTTTTTATTTAATATGTAAAAAACAAGCGTTTTGCTATGTTCACTTTGCAAAATTAATAAAATTATACTGAATTGCATCTGTATATCGAATATTTTTTTTTATTTTTGTACCAATAATTTTGTTTAGGTGAAATATGATTAGATTTAAAGACGTTTCGACGTCAGACAAAGAGCTGATTCAGAGTTTTACGTTATGGGGAGAGCGGATGAACTGCGACCTTTCATTTTCAAATATAATAAGTTGGAAATTTCTTTATAACACACAATATGCAATAGTTGACAACTATCTGGTGTTCCGTTTCTACATGGGGCATCATCTGGCGTATATGATGCCGATAGCAAAACCGAAACAGCAGGAGGACGGTACTTATAAAGTAGAACCGTGCGACGAATGTTCGGTGAGCGTGATACGTGCCATTCGCGACGACTCAATGTCGATGGGATACCCTTTCTTGATGCTCGGCGTGTGCGATTATATGGTGAGCGTGATAGAGAAAGCGTTCCCGGACGTGTTCTATATCAATCCCGACAGAGACCGGGCAGACTACATCTACACGCGAGAGAAGCTCGAAAACCTTTCAGGAAAGAAATTGCAGAGCAAGAGAAATCATATAAACAAATTCAAAAGTCTTTATCCCGACTATGAATACAGAGAGCTTACGCCCGACCTTATACCTGAATGTCTGAAATTGGAGGAGCAATGGAGGCGTGTGTCAAAAGGCGATATGAAGGATGAAGAAGCCGATGGCGAGCTGTCGATAGAATTGCGTTCGATGACGAGAGCATTCAACAGGTGGGACAAACTGGGACTTATCGGAGGCACGATATTCGTAGATGGCAAGCTGGCAGCATTCTCCTATGGCTGCCCTATCAATCAAAACACGTTCGACGTGTGCGTAGAGAAAGCCGATGTAAGCTACGAAGGGGCTTTCACGATAATCAATCAAGAGTTTGTGAAACATCTTCCACCGCAATACGAATACATAAACCGCGAAGAGGATATGGGGCAGGAAGGACTCAGAAAGGCAAAGCTTTCGTATAAACCGGACATAATTCTCAACAAAAGCGTTATAATGGAGAAGCGTCCTATGGCTAAATCGGAAGATAGCGAGCGGGTGAAACAAGAGACAAAAGAATTGTGGAAAACGGTCTTCAACGATTCTGACAAGTTCATAGAACTGTATTTCTCTAAGGTTTACAAAAGCGAATACAACTACTGTTGTCAAAAAGACGGCAGGGTGATTGCAGCACTTCAAACGCTGCCATACACAATGCTGTATCACGGAAACGAAGTAAAGACGGCATATATAAGCGGTGTAAGCACTCATCCTGACTATCGGAAGCAGGATGTTGCAAACAATCTGATGCGTCAGGCGCATTTCAGTCTGTATCACAAAAACGTGATTTTCGCAAGCCTGATACCTGCCGAAGAATGGCTTTACGGCTGGTATGAGAAGTGCGGATATGTCAAACAGATAACCTGTACGCCTCCTCCGGAGGGCATAAAGGATATGACTTTCGAGCAATTCGACAGCATGCAGCGTCAGAAAACCTGCATACTGATGCACGACAGCGAAGGTTTCGACGTGATAAAAGAAGATATTGCGCTTGCAGGCGACTACTATCAGCCTGCCACAGAACCCATACAGGCTATGATAAGAGTGGTAAATGCAAAGGGGGCGTTGGAGATTTGGGCTGCCCGTAAGCCCGAAATGGAATGCAATCTGCGAATAACAGACGACCGGGATGTGCCGATGAACAACGCATACTACATAATATCCGGAGGCAAAGTGCGTAAAACCGACGAGCCGGACAGCAGCGCAAAGAAGCTGACAATAGCCCAACTTGCCGACTTAATATTCGGCGAAGAGGATGCAGAAATGAACCTGATGCTGAACTGAAACATAGTGTCGCGATAATGTTTCCGGCTTAACGGCAAGTCATTTTCCGCCTGTCGTTAAGCCGGATTTTCTGTTATCTGAATCCATCTGCTTCAAAACAAGGAGTCTCTTACATGCCAACCGTTCCTCGTATGTCGTTTGTTCTGATGCATCTTACAACACTGCAACATACACAATAGACAGCAACAGTTCATCACCTTATATTATATTGAAAATCAAGACGTTAAAAACGGCGGTCCAAAAGTTA
>CALGRN010000223.1 GCA_937880835.1 uncultured Prevotella sp.
ACAATTAAAACAAAAATTACGATAATCGTTTCATCATAGAAACACAAGTGCAATATCTTTGTTCCTGCATTAAATTCACAATGACACCTTTGCATGTGCATACTGTTTAACCTGAGTTCGATTAATCAAATTACAGAAAGAATTATAATTAATCGAACTAACGTTATTTACAAAAAAAAGCGACCCTTACGGTGCTTCAACAGCATGCTCAGGTCGCTAAAACAATACTACTTTATGAAATTTTACTTATTATATATGTGTAAGTTTTAGTATTTATGGATTCATGTTATGGTCATCGGGAGTGGTTGGTTTCTTGCTTGTGTCTTTCCATTCCTCCCAGTCTATGTCAACGTCTGTCAGTGCTCGTGTCGAATAGACCGTTCCGCCACCTCTGCGGAAATGTGTCTCGGGAATGAAACGCACCCTTACACCTTTTATCTGTGCTGCGGTTACGTCTTCTTCTTTTTCAACTCCGTTCTTGGAAGCTGTGGCTGTGAAGTAGAACGAACCTATGCCGTCGAGCTTCACCGAGCGCCCCTGCGCCATATAGTCGCCCATAACGCTTCCGAGCGCGGTAAGCACTGCCCACACGTCGGCAGGACTTACGGTTGACTCTGCGGCGATGCGTTTTGCCACTTGTTCCGTGCGGACGGGTTTGCCCACAAGTATAGACTTGGGATACCATTTCCCGTCTATCTTCATTCTTGTTTTCTTGTAAAATGCCATGATATTATTTTTTGAAAGATTTGTGTATTACGAGAAGGCATCGACAAGTGACGGACTACACGCGATGTAGTGACGGACTACATGATGTGTGGTGACGGACTTGTCGATGCCTCTTCTTATATATAACTATTAAAGATGTATGATAAGGTTCTACAACTCTGTATCGAAATCATCGTCGAACAAGTCAGCACCTCTGCCCTTAGAGCCCGATACGCCGGGTCCTCCTACGGAAATGTCGCCTTGATTCTTCTCATTAGGACTTCCTTCTCCGCCGATGCTTGCCGAATCGGTTTTATTACTGCCACAGAAGAAACCTTCTGTTTCTATAAGTATAACTCTCGTTTGCGGTTTTATATAAATATTTTCCATAACTTCTTCTTAATTATTTATTTCACGATGTATTTCTTTCCGTTCACGATATAAACACCTTTCGGCAGCTTGTCCATGCCGTCAGTGCCGTTGCCCACCGCATGTCCGTAAACATTGTAAATCACGTTGTTGTTTTTGTTGTTGCGATATTCGTCCGCCGTCATGTTATAGATACCGTCGACTACTATCTCATCTTCATTTTCGAAATATTCGGTTTCTGCTTTCGATTTCGCACCGTTGTCTTTGTCGAGAAGCACGCATGCAGTATAAGTAGTCCATTTACCGCCTTCGGTATTTCCCCATTTATAGAAACCGTTTGGATATTGCGATACGTCGGTACCTGAATAATAGTAGTAAGAATGCGGTTGCAGCTTCTTTGTTTTGTCATAGTTTCCGATGAATGTATAAGTCACATTGTCAGCTGTAAATGATACTTTCTGAGCGTCAAGAGCCTCTTGTGTTTCAGGCAGTCTCTTTATGCCCGTTATAACGCATTTCACACCTGTTTCCGTGCCTTTGTGAATTCCCGGATGTATCATGTAAGGACGATGCGCAACGGTGTTCTGAACCTGCGTCTTGAACTTCAACGTTATGGTTTTATTGCCTTCGGATATTTTCTTCACTTCCACGCCTGAAAACTCCACCACTTCAACGAATGCGCCGTAAGCACTTTCAAGCTGATCGCGTGTTATGTCGAAAGGCAGACACATTGTGTACCATTTGTCATCTACGCGTGTTTCGTCTTCCCATATCTCTTCGTCTTTACGTGTTTCTGCCGTAAGCATGAAGTTGTGCCAACCTGCGTAGTCGCCGGTATTATGATCATATCTTCCGTCATCGATAGTAGCGCATCTGTTTCCGTTCTTCAACTGTACCCATTTGCGGTCATATCCGGGAGTGCCGAGCTTCTTTATATCATCGTTAATATATTTGCCATACGCATTTTTCGGATAGTGCAACACAGTTCTTACATTCATCTTAGGGTCAGTGCTGCGGAAAGCGTTACGCTCCACTTCTTCGCCGTTGCCCGCTCCGTCGTAACGATAAGCATAGGTATTTACAGGTTGAAGTGATTGATTTGCGCATTTGGTATTCTCGCCGAGAACATACACATCCGTCAGGTTATAACATTCTTGGAAAGCCTGATATTCTATTTGTTCTACTTTCTCGGGTATTGTTATGCTTTTTAGATTGTGACACAATCCGAACGCTTCTCTGCGTATGTATTTCAACGTGCTCGGCAGACGAATGGAAGTTAATGCCGATTTCTCGAATGCACCAACACCGATTTCTTCCAAACCTTCGGGAAGAACTAAATCAGTGAGAACAGAACATCCGTAGAAAGAATGAGTGCCTATCTTCTTCGTTCCATGATGGAAAATAACCGTAGTAAGCGAAGTGCAATTTAAGAAACATTCATGTCCGACTTCTCTGATGCTTGTGCCCAATATAACTTTTTTCAATGTAGGCAAGGCAAAAGCTTGTGTACCGAGCGTCACTTCTCTGTCAGGATTATCGGGAATTATTATTTCCTCTACTATATTAGGGTTATCTGTACCTCCACCAATAAGACATTGGTCCGGTACTTTGGTTGTATATTTTGAGAATGTTATTGATTTCAGGTTGTTCATCAATTTCAATCTCCATAAATCTGCGTCGCTGGCAAGCCTTGCATTCTCCAAGTTTAATTTTACTATGTTAGGAAAATTGTCTATTCCCCAATCACCACAGAGAGTTTTAACGTCATTGTCTGTCATAGAGACACCTCCTTTTGTTACAACGATAACTTTATCAGCTTGTTTTATATCTGACGCAAGACTTGCGAAACCGTTAGACAAGTCTCCGGAAGCATTCAAAGTCAGAGTAACTGTGCCATCGCTTGCTTTCGATACTTCAAGTGCAGCTTTTGCATAGTATGCCGCAAAAAGACACAAAAATAAAACTAATGATTTTTTTGTCATAATCTTCATTTTTAGTTTATAAATATTATAGATTTTAAATTTGATTATATAGAGAAGAAATTAAAATTCCTTATTGTTTTTAGATAATGCAGAGTAATAAAAACAAATTGACAGCATGTATAAGAATTTATTATAAATTCCTTTACATGCTGCCAACGCAGCACCTCTTGCGCATGCGCAAGAGAAAATATTTTGAAGTAAAGCTATGCCGGTAGAATTGTGTGTGTGTGTGTGTGTGTGTGTGTGTGTGTGTGTGTGTTAGCAAAATATTCATAATTGCCAAACAAACACCGTTAAAATATACTAACACACCTATCTTATTCATCATCATATTGCTATACATTATTATATAATGCGCTTTTAATTTAATTGCCTTTTTAATAGTTTAAATCTTTTTATCGGTTGCAAAGGTAGGAATTATTTATCTCACATGCAAATTAAAAACCTATTAAATTCAATATACATATTAAATAACGTGAGTTCGCCGAATTATAATTCATCGAACTCACGTTAAATAGGTATTTACGCATTTTAATAATTTCGTGGAAATCATTATATATCAATCGGATAATTTCAAACGCAGACTGTTAAGAACCACACTTACACTTGAAAATGCCATTAACGCGCTTGCCCATGTCGGTGTTATCTGAAAATCTATGCCTGAGAAATAGAGCATGCCGGCAGCCAAAGGAATGCACACGATATTGTAAACAAATGCCCAGAATAAATTTTCGTAAATCATTCTGACGGTCTTTCTGCTCAGTCTTACGGCATCGGGAATGCGACGTAAGTCAGTGCCCATGAGCGTCAGTTGAGCCACATCCATGGCTATATCTGTGCCTTTTCCCATTGCTATGCTTACATCTGCCACAGCAAGAGCCTGACTGTCGTTTATGCCATCGCCCACCATTGCAACACGTTTGCCCTCGCTTTGCAATTTACGCACAAGGTTTTCTTTGTCCTGCGGCAATGCTTTACTCTGCCAATGGTTTATTCCCGACTTCTCCGCCCAATACTTAGCAGCTTCCTCTTTGTCGCCGCTCATCATATAAACCTCTATCCCCATGCGCCGCAGTTCGTCCATTGCTTCGCGCGAATGAGGTTTTAATGTTTCTCGTTCGTCAGGCGAAAGTTCTTCCGAACGCGTGAAATCTATATTCTCGTTAGGTATTGTAAGCGTTCCGGTCTTGTCTATAACCATGGCATTTATGCTTCGTATGTTCTCCAATGCAGTTGCATCTTTTATCAGAATGTTTTTCTGTGCCGCCTTGCCAATGCCCACCATGAGAGCAGTAGGCGTTGCAAGTCCCATTGCACAGGGGCATGCTATGACAAGAACAGATACCGCAGAGAGTATCGCTCGGGGCAGTTGTGCGCTGCCGCCGATTATAAACCACAGTGCAAATGTGGCTACGGATATACACAATACCACCGGAACGAATATGAGAGCTATCTTATCTGCCGTTCCTTGAACAGGTGCTTTGGATGCTTGCGCCTCTTCTACCATTCTTATAATATGCGCAAGCATCGTGTCTTTACCCACCTGTTCGGCTTTGAAATGCAGCGAACCTTGCTTGACAACCGTACCCGCAAGCACTCTGTCGCCTTTGCGTTTAGCCACCGGTGCAGGTTCTCCCGTAATCATTGCTTCATCTATATAGGCTTCGTTTTCGTTCATTGCACCGCGCACTTCTACAACAACGCCGTCAACAGGCACTTTCCCACCGGGCATGACTTCTATCACATCGCCCTTGCTTATCGTTGCTATCGGCACTTCCGTATATCCTTCCTTATTGCCGTTCACAAGCCGTGCCGTTTTCGGAGCAAGTCC
>CALGRN010000224.1 GCA_937880835.1 uncultured Prevotella sp.
ATATTCTTCTTAGGTATGCGGTGACCAACGCTCAGCATACTTTTAAGAAGAGCCTGATTGGTATCATCGCCTAAGCAACCTACCTCTCCGGTAGATGCCATATCAACTCCCAATACGGGATCTGCTTTCTGTAAACGACTGAAAGAGAACTGGCTTGCCTTTATTCCGACATAATCAAGATCGAATAAGTTCTTACCCGGTTTCTCAACAGGTATTCCAAGCATAACCTTTGTTGCCAAATCTATGAGATTCCTTGCTCACAAACGGGAACGAACGAGAAGCACGAAGGTTGCATTCTATAACAAGAATATCATTATCACGTGCCATATATTGTATGTTGAAAGGTCCGCTTATATGAAGTTCCTTTGCAATCTGACGGCTTATACGCTTTATACGTCTGAATGTCTCAATATACAATTTCTGCGGTGGGAACTGTATGGTTGCATCACCTGAATGAACACCGGCAAATTCGATATGTTCTGAAATCGCATAAGCAATTATCTCTCCGTCACGTGCAACGGCATCCATTTCTATCTCTTTCGCGTGTTCTATGAAACGACTTACCACAACAGGGTGGTCTTCACTTACATTTGCAGCAAGTTTCAGGAAACGTTCAAGCTCTTCATAATTGGAACAAATATTCATCGCCGCACCGGAAAGCACATAAGAAGGACGCACAAGAACAGGAAATCCTACTCTTTCTATAAACTCATTTATATCATCCATAGAAGTCAATGCATTCCACTCGGGCTGATTTATACCGTTGCGTGTAAGCATAGAAGAGAACTTCGCTCTGTCTTCAGCATTGTCTATATCCTTAGCAGAAGTTCCGAGAATAGGCACATTCTGCTCATCAAGACGCATCGCAAGATTATTAGGAATTTGTCCACCGGTAGATACAATGACGCCATGCGGAGTCTCCATATCAACAATGTCCATTACACGTTCAAACGTTAATTCATCGAAATAAAGACGGTCGCACATATCATAATCGGTAGAGACTGTCTCCGGATTGTAATTAATCATTATCGAACGATAACCCTGCTTACGTATAGTTCCGAGAGCCTGCACACCGCACCAGTCAAACTCTACCGAGCTTCCTATACGGTAAGCACCAGAACCAAGCACGATAATAGAACGTTTGTCATTTTCAAACCGAATATCACTTTGCACTCCGTCATAAGTTACATAAAGATAATTCGTTTGCGCGGGATATTCTGCCGCAAGCGTATCTATCTGTTTTACCACCGGCAAAATTCCATATCCTTTACGCAGATTTCTTACTACGAGCATTGCTTTATGCATATTGTGAAGTTCCTGTTCCAATCCCACTGCACGGGCAATTTGGAAGTCTGTGAAACCATATATTTTAGCAGTTCTCAGCAAATCCTTACCCAGAACGTTAACGCTCGTACATCTTCTCAGCTCTTCGTCAATGTCTATTATATGTTTAAGCTTCTGCAAGAACCACTTGTCTATCTTTGTAAGATCGTGTATCTGGTCTATTGTGTAATCCTTATGCATTGCTTTTGAGATTATGAAGATACGCTTGTCTGTCGGCTCTCTCAATGCTGCATCTATATCAGGTATTTCAAGCTCCTTGTTTTCTACAAAGCCATGCATACCCTGCCCTATCATTCTGAGTCCTTTCTGTATAGCCTCTTCAAAGTTACGACCGATAGCCATAACCTCACCTACTGATTTCATAGAGCTTCCAAGCTCCTTATCCACTCCTCTGAATTTGCTCAAATCCCAACGTGGAATTTTGCAAACCACATAATCAAGAGCCGGCTCAAAGAATGCACTCGTAGTCTTAGTAACAGAATTTTTAAGTTCAAAAAGCCCATATCCCATGCCAAGTTTGGCTGCCACGAAAGCCAAAGGATAGCCCGTAGCCTTTGAAGCAAGAGCAGAAGAGCGACTCAGACGGGCATTAACTTCTATAACACGATAGTCTTCACTCTTAGGATCGAAAGCATATTGAACATTACATTCTCCTACAATACCTATATGTCTTATAATCTTTATTGAAAGTGCTCGAAGCTTATGATACTCGCTGTTGGTTAGTGTTTGCGAAGGTGCAATAACAATACTTTCACCAGTATGAATGCCAAGAGGATCGAAATTCTCCATATTACATACAGTGATACAATTATCATATCTGTCTCTTACAACTTCATATTCTATTTCTTTCCAACCTTTAAGGCTTTTCTCTACAAGCACTTGCGGCGAAAAAGAAAATGCTTTTTCTGCCAATTTGTTAAGTTCTTCCTCATTATCACAAAAACCGCTTCCAAGTCCTCCAAGCGCATAAGCAGCTCTTATTATTATAGGATATCCAAGATTTAATGCTGCTTTACGAGCCTGTTCAATAGTAGAACAAGCCTCACTCTTTATAGTCTTTACATTTATTTCATTCAGTTTATCAACGAAAAGTTCTCTGTCCTCTGTGTCCATAATGGCTTGAACAGGTGTTCCGAGAACTTTCACATTATATTTTTCGAGCACTCCGCTCTTATAAAGTTCCACACCGCAATTCAATGCAGTCTGTCCTCCGAATGAAAGAAGAATGCCGTCGGGACGTTCTTTCTCTATAACTCTTTCCACGAAATAAGGTTGCACCGGTAAGAAATATATCTGATCTGCAACACCTTCCGAAGTCTGTACAGTAGCAATATTAGGATTAATCAAAACTGTATATACTCCTTCTTCTCGCAATGCTTTCAAAGCCTGAGAACCGGAATAATCGAACTCGCCGGCTTCTCCTATCTTCAATGCTCCCGAACCTAAGAGCAGAACTTTATTTATATTGTCGTGTTTCATTTTATCAAATATTTTATTTAAGCGTTTCAACAAAGCGATCAAAAATAAATTCCGTATCTACCGGACCACTGCATGCTTCCGGGTGGAATTGGCATGTGAACCATTGATTTGTCTTATGTTTTATGCCTTCGTTAGAACCATCGTTCATATTAACGAACATTTCTTCCCATTCACTGCCGAGAGTTTTTGCGTCAACGGCATATCCGTGATTCTGGCTTGTTATATAACATTTATCCGTACCTGACATGCGAACGGGTTGATTATGAGAGCGATGACCGTATTTCAGTTTATAAATGGTAGCTCCACCGGCTTTTGAAAGCAACTGATTACCCATGCAGATACCACATATCGGTTTGCGTGTTTCATTCATTTGCTTGCGTATTATGTTTACGGCATCTTCACACATGTTCGGATTTCCCGGACCATTTCCGATAAAAAGACCGTCAAAATCCATATTGGTATAATCATAGTTCCAAGGAACACGTATCACTTCCATGCCGCGATTTACGAGACAACGTATTATGTTAGCCTTTACTCCGCAATCAACGAGAACAACTTTCTTGCCTGCCCCTTCATTATATCTGATTATATCTTTGCATGACACACGGTCAACAAAATTAATCTCATCATAATCAACCTGCGGAATATTATCATGTTCATCATCGAAAATGATTGTACCCATCATAACGCCATGCTCTCGCAATACCTTTGTCAGTTCTCGGGTGTCAATACCTGTGACTCCTGCAACATGCTCGCGTTTCAACCAATCGGCAAGACTTTCTATACCATTCCAATGAGAATAATGTTCACTGTAATCGGAAACAATTATGGCAGAAGCGTAAATTCTTTCGCTTTCCATAAATACCGGTATATTGTCAGCCCCTATCGTAAATGGTGGAACACCGTAGTTGCCAACCAATGGATATGTTAATGTCATCAGCTGACCGGCATAAGAGGGGTCTGTAAGGCTTTCCGGATAACCCGTCATAGCCGTATTGAAAACCACTTCGCCTGCAACAGGTGCGTCATAACCGAAAGATTTACCGTGAAACTTCGTTCCGTCTGATAATAACAGTGTTATATTCTTCATTATGTTTAGAATTTTTGTTCGTATTGATACACATTTTCAATATAATTGATAAAGGCTTGATTACAATGCTTCGTACCTCCGGGAGTAGGATATTTGCCTGTGAAATACCAGTCGCCTTTATGATTGGGAATAGCAGTACGCAATCCTTCTATCGACTGATATACAAGTTCAACGGGAGTTGTAACTCCTTCCGGACGCAACATCTCCACTATTTTCTCGTTTATCTCCTCTATCGTGAAAGGTTTATATATATCGCGCACGCAGTTACGCATTTCATACTTAGGCTTGTTTATTTCTTCTTTGCAATTCTGATATACACTGTCTATAAGCAGCCTTATGTCTCCGATATCGACCTCACCCGGCAGCTCTGACGAAAAGAATGCGGATTCGACGAGCTCGAGTATCTCATCA
>CALGRN010000225.1 GCA_937880835.1 uncultured Prevotella sp.
AACGGACAAGGAGATTCTTCCGTTCTCAGGTGTATATTTGATAGAATTGGACAAAATATTGATAAAAATCTGCTTTATTCTCAACTTATCGCACACAACAAACTCATCCTGCAGAGCCTCTATGTCTGTACTAAATTCATGATTCTTGGCGCGAACATCAACCTTAATAATATCAACAACCGAATCAACGATTTCTTTAAGACTTTCAGGGTTTTTGAATAAAGTTGAAACGTCTCTGAAATTCACTCCTTTGATAGACCAATCCGGTATGCAACGCAAATTGTCTAATAATAGTTTATTGTTCATTTTCAATATGTTATGTGTTTATATGTTATCATGTTGTTTCACGTGAAACTTTGTGCTCCTTTATTATTATCTTCCCAATAAAACGAGCAGCACGTTTATGTCGCTTGGCGATACTCCCGGTATTCTGCTTGCCTGTGCAAGAGTCTCGGGATTTATGCTTTCAAGTTTCTGTCTGCCTTCTGTTGAAATTTCTTTCAGTTGAGAATATTTGAAGCGACCTTTTATTTTTATGTCTTCAAGGCGGTGCATCTTTTCTGCAACCATACGTTCGCGTTCTATATATCCTTTATATTTCATTCTTATTTCTGCTGCTTCCGCTATTTCTTCGTTCCTGTTTAAAGGCATGTTGATAGCGTCTTTCAAATCAGGAATGATGTTTGAAAGGTTTTCAATGGTTACCTGCGGACGCGCTATAAGGTCGAAAATCTTGCATCCCATACGAAGTGGGGATGTTCCGATATGTTCCAATGAACCGTTGATTTCTTTCGGTTTTACCGATGTTTTATTGCAAAAATCAACAATTCTGTTAACTGCTTCTTTCTTCTCCATCCACCAATCGTAACGCTTCCGATTGGCTATTCCATATTCATAGGCTTTCTCTGTGAGCCTTGCGTCTGCATCGTCTTGCCTTAAAAGAATTCTGTATTCGGCTCTTGACGTGAACATCCTGTATGGTTCGTCAACTCCCTTTGTGGTCAGATCATCTATAAGGACTCCGATATAGCTCTCGTCTCTGTGCATTATGAATGGTTTTCCGCCCGTGCAATGTATTGCAGCATTGACACCGGCAACAAGTCCTTGCCCTCCTGCTTCTTCATATCCGGTAGTTCCGTTAACTTGCCCTGCGAAGAAAAGACCGCTTAAAATCTTCGATTCCAACGTATGTTTTAGTTGCATAGGATCGAAGTAATCGTATTCTATTGCATAGCCAGGACGATATATCTTCGCATCTCTTAATGCCGGGATTTTGTGCAAAGCATTTATTTGGATATCCATCGGCATGCTCGAAGAGAAGCCGTTCAGATACATCTCGTTTGTGTTTTCTCCTTCCGGTTCGAGAAAAAGAGGATGCTGCTGTTTGTCCGGAAAGGTGGTGAGCTTTGTTTCTATTGACGGGCAATAGCGTGGTCCTGTGCTTTGTATCTGTCCGTTATATAGTGGAGAATCGGCAATTCCATCGCGCAATATGGCATGCACCTCCTCGTTTGTGTTGCAAGTCCAGCATGGCTGTTGTTGCAAAATGCGCCGTTCTTCCATATAGCTGAACTTATGAAAGTCTTGTTCGCCTTCCTGAATTTCCATATCCTCGAAATGCACACTCCGTTTATCTATTCTCACGGGAGTGCCCGTTTTCATTCTTGCCGAGCGTATTCCATGCTGTGTTATGCTTTCTGCAAAATCGTGAACGGCAGGTTCTGCCATCCTTCCGCCGGGTATTTGAACTTTCCCTACGTGCATCAGACCGTTTAGGAAAGTGCCTGCGGTTATCACTATGCTCTTTGCTCTGAATTCAGATCCCCATATTGTGCGAACTCCTACGGCTTCCTTGTTTTCAACAATCAATTCTTTTGCTTGATCCTGCCATATATCAAGATTTGGCGTTTCATCAAGAATTTCTCTCCATTTCCAAATAAACTTCTCTCTGTCGCACTGTGCACGAGGACTCCAAACCGCAGGACCTTTTCCGCGATTTAGCATGCGAAACTGTACTGTTGTTGCATCGGTGACAATTCCCATTTGTCCTCCGAGAGCGTCAATCTCGCGCACTATCTGCCCTTTTGCTATTCCTCCTATTGCCGGATTGCAGCTCATTTGGGCTATCTTGTTCATGTCAATGGTGATAAGACACGTCTTTGCACCCAGATTTGCGGCTGCAACGGCAGCTTCACAACCCGCATGTCCTCCGCCAATCACTATGACATCATATTTATGTTGCATTCTCTTTTTCTTTTTGTAGTGTTCTTACTTAATCAGAGCAATATTTCTGCAAGTTTGTAGCTTAATATAAATTTATGTGTTAAATAACGCCTGTATTTCTTAAATAAATTTGTAAACAGCGATAATCTTTCTTTTTTATTTATGTTTCTTACACAGCTGTTTCTTTTAGTTTATAACTGATAACCACGCTTCTTCAAATCATATACGCACGTGATTTATGTGCATCGGATGTTAATGGTTATGTCAAGTTGCAACTTGTTTGCTTGCTTATTTTTGCGCAAAAGTAAGAAATTAAATCGAATTTTTGTATAAAAGGTTTTGATTTATAATTAAAATATAGTATTTTTGCACACAAAAAGAGACTTAAAATACCTAAAAAAGGGTATATGATGTCATTACTTTATAGTGACAAGATGATACTATGTGTTGATGAAAAATAATAATTCAAACAATTAAATAATTAAAAATCAATCATTTATGTGGTTAATCAATTCATCTATTGGTAGAAAGGTCGTGATGTCTGTTACAGGTGTTGCGCTTATTCTATTCTTGACATTCCACATGTCAATGAACGTTGTTGCCCTCTTTTCCGGTGAGGCTTACAACGCTATTTGCGAATTATTGGGCGCAAACTGGTATGCTATTGTGGCAACACTCGGTTTAGGTGCGCTGACCGTAATTCACATTCTCTATGCGTTTATCCTTACGGCGCAGAACCGTAGGGCACGCGGAAGTGAGCGTTATGCAGTGACTTCTCGACATGAAAAGGTAGAGTGGGCTTCACAGAACATGCTCGTGTTAGGTATCATTATCGTTCTTGGTTTGCTTCTGCATTTGTTTAATTTCTGGTTCAACATGATGTTTGCAGAGCTTACTCACATGCAAGTGAAATTCCATCCCGCAGATGGTTTCTCTTACATTAAGGACACATTCAGCAATCCTGTTTATGTTGTTCTCTACATTATCTGGCTTGTTGCTATTTGGTTTCATCTCTCTCACGGTTTCTGGAGCGCGATGCAGACTTTCGGTTGGAACGGTAAGGTATGGTTCAACCGTTGGAAAGTAATCGGTCTGGTTTACACAACGCTCTTGATGCTTGGCTTCCTTGTTGTTGTTTTGGCATTCGCTTTCGGATGCGCACCAAGTCTTTGCTGCCATGCATAATTATCATTGTTCATTCATAATTTAAACAAAGAAAAGATTATGTCACAAATAGATTCAAGAATTCCAGAAGGTCAGTTGGCTGAGAAATGGACTAATTATAAGGCTCATCAGAAACTTGTGAACCCTGCAAACAAGCGTAAGCTTGATATTATCGTTGTAGGTACTGGTTTGGCAGGTGCAAGTGCTGCCGCTTCTCTTGGCGAGATGGGTTTCCGTGTTTACAATTTCTGCATACAAGACTCTCCTCGTCGTGCACACTCTATTGCAGCACAGGGAGGTATTAATGCTGCAAAGAACTATCAGAATGACGGTGACTCTGTTTATCGTCTGTTCTATGATACAATCAAAGGTGGTGACTATCGTGCACGTGAAGCAAACGTTTATCGTCTTGCAGAAGTAAGCGCAGCTATCATCGATCAATGTGTTGCGCAAGGTGTTCCATTCGCTCGCGAATACGGAGGTATGCTTGCAAACCGTTCTTTCGGTGGTGCTCAGGTAAGCCGTACATTCTATGCAAAGGGACAAACAGGTCAGCAGCTTCTTCTCGGTGCATATTCTGCATTAAGCAAAGAAGTACACAATGGTACTGTGAAGCTATATACGCGCTATGAGATGGAAGATATCGTTATCATAGACGGTCGTGCTCGCGGTATTATTGCAAAGAACCTCGTTACCGGAAAGCTTGAACGTTTCGCCGCTCATGCCGTATGTATAGCAACAGGAGGATACGGAAATGCTTACTTCCTATCTACAAATGCTATGGGATGTAACTGTACGGCAGCCGTTCAGTGCTATCGTAAGGGAGCTTATTTTGCAAACCCTGCTTATGTGCAAATACATCCTACTTGTATTCCTGTGCATGGAGACAAGCAGTCAAAGCTTACTCTTATGTCAGAGTCTTTGCGTAATGACGGACGCATTTGGGTGCCTAAGAAACTCGAA
Source organism: uncultured Prevotella sp. (assembly GCA_937880835.1). Taxonomy (GTDB): domain Bacteria; phylum Bacteroidota; class Bacteroidia; order Bacteroidales; family Bacteroidaceae; genus Prevotella. Next base: position 4,351 of record CALGRN010000225.1, read on the forward strand.
GATGCGAAGAAATTGCAGGCAGGAACTCTTCAAGGACGTGATATTCCGGAAGAAGACCGCGACTATTATCTCGAACGTCGTTATCCCGCATTTGGTAACCTTGTGCCACGTGACGTTGCAAGCCGTGCGGCAAAAGAACGTTGCGACAAGGGCTTTGGTGTCAACAATACCGGTCTTGCCGTATTCCTTGACTTCTCGGAGTCAATACAACGTCTTGGTGCAGATGTGGTAGGACAACGCTATGGCAACCTTTTCGATATGTATGAGGAAATCACTGATGTGAGTCCGTATGATAATCCTATGATGATTTATCCTGCAATACACTATACAATGGGTGGTATTTGGGTTGACTATGAGTTGCAGACATCTATCAAAGGATTGTTTGCGCTCGGAGAGTGCAACTTCTCCGATCACGGAGCAAACCGTCTTGGAGCTTCTGCTCTTATGCAAGGATTGGCAGACGGATATTATGTAATACCTTATACTATGCAGAACTATCTCAGCGATCAAATTTCCGTACCACGTTTTTCTACCGATCTTCCTGAATTTGAAGAAGCAGAAAAGAACGTACAAGCACAGATAGACCTGCTTTATAACGTAAAAGGCGATTTGAGTGTCGATACAATTCACAAGAAGCTCTATAATATATTATGGAATAAGGTGGGTATGGCGCGTAACCTTGAAGGTTTGAAAGAAGCTCTTGTAGAGTTGAAAGAACTTCGTAAGGAATTCTACACTCGTGTACGCATACCCGGCGATAAAGAAGGCTTGAATGTAGAACTCGACAAGGCAATCCATCTGCGTGACTTTATAACAATGGGTGAGCTTATGGCTTACGATGCCATTAACCGTAACGAAAGCTGTGGCGGACACTTCCGTGAAGAGTCACAGACAGAAGAAGGTGAGGCTAAACGCGATGATGAAAACTATATGTATGTGGCATGCTGGAAGTATGAAGGTTCAGACGATGCTACTCCTACTCTCATTAAGGAAGACCTGAACTATCAGTATATTAAGGTACAGACACGTAATTATAAATCATAGTTTGCGGTTAGCGAGTAAACAAGTTGTAAGTTTTATGAACATACCAATCAACATTGGAATTGCGTTTTCGATACTTGTCAACTTAAAAAAATAAAATACAATGGATAAAAATATAAGTTTCACGCTCAAAGTATGGCGTCAGAACGGACCTACTGCAAAAGGTCATTTTGATACATTCGAGATGAAAGATATTCCCGGTGACACATCATTCCTCGAAATGTTGGATATACTTAACGAACAGCTCATAGAAGATAACAAAGAACCTTTCGTGTTCGATCATGACTGTCGTGAAGGTATCTGCGGTATGTGTTCACTTTATATCAATGGACATCCACACGGTCCCGCTAACGGTGCAACCACTTGTCAGCTTTACATGCGCCGTTTCAAAGACGGTGATGTAATCACAGTAGAGCCTTGGCGTTCTGCCGGTTTCCCGGTAATAAAAGACTGTATGGTAGATCGTTCAGCGTTTGATAAAATCATTCAGGCAGGCGGTTATGTAAGTGTTCGTACAGGTCAGCCGCAAGATGCCAATGCTATTCTTATATCTAAGGAGGCTGCCGATGAAGCAATGGATTGCGCTACATGTATCGGTTGCGGTAGCTGCGTTGCTGCATGCAAGAACGGAAGTGCAATGCTCTTTGTAAGTTCCAAAGTAAGTCAGCTTGCCCTTTTGCCGCAAGGACGGCCTGAGGCGGCACGCCGTGCAAAGGCAATGGTTGCGAAAATGGAAGAATTAGGATTTGGAAACTGTACAAATACGCGTGCTTGTGAAGCAGAATGTCCTAAGAACGAGAGTATAGCAAATATCGCACGTCTTAACCGTGAGTTTATTTGCGCTAAGCTGAACGATTAGGATTATTGCGTAGAAAGCGCTAAAATAACATATTATATTTATGATATAGCGGAAATAAAAACCGCACTAAAATCATTGCGAGACCGAGATTCGAACTCGGAGAAGCATGGCTTATGAGACCAGCGGAG
>CALGRN010000226.1 GCA_937880835.1 uncultured Prevotella sp.
ATTTTCGCTAATCACCAAATTTACAAGGACTTATAATTCGTCGAACTCACGTTAAATACATCTTTTATATTAAATGTAACGAAAGTTTATTTATTTTTCGATGCTTTCATATTGAAGATATTAATACACTTCAAAAGAGTTAAAAGCAACAATCGGCAGATAGGAACATTCCTGTCAGCCGATTGTTAAATGCATTTTCTTTTATCTATTATCTGAATATTTATCAAACAGAATGCCTTGTCATTTTTAATCTTTTTCTTCTTTTACATTATTCTTGGCAGTCGGCTTTCTTGTTGCCGTTCTCTTTCTTGCTGGCTTGTCTGTTTGCTCACGCAATTTGCTTTCCTCGCTTTCCATTTTATCTATTTTGGTTTGAAGGCGCAATATTTCCTTTTCTTTCATCTGTATCTCATCGCCTTGATTTTTGATTGTTGTAAGCAGCGAACTCAACTGTTCGTTGTCGATATCATCAGGATAGATACTGTTTACACGGTTTATGAAATCTCCGAGAATATTCATATAGTTTGTGAACGCATCAAACGGGCTGCTGTATATTCCGCGATCAATGCCAACGTGTGACGGTTTTGTAGTCATAAAGCGGAAATTATTTGACGCCTGCAAATAGTCCCAGTCTTGATTAATACGCGGATCGTTGGCTATTCTCACGCGATCTGCAATAGAATACAGTTTGTTGAATGCCTCTCTTTGCATCGGATTTCCTATCCAACTGCTTACATCTCTTTCTTCATCAACCCACGATAAAGTGTCAGGAACATCAAGGCTGCCTACGCTTTTCATTTTCATGCAGATCTCAGTAGGTGTAGAAAACACTATATTCTTATTCTTTGCGCATACAGGCAATGCTTTTATAAATTGCAGAATGTTGCTCGAAAGAGGTTGAGCTATTCCCAATGCCGACAATTCCATGAATATATTTATCACCTGTTCTTCTTCCGGCAAAGATGCTATATTAGCGATATAGTTCTCTGCAAACAGCGGATAACCTTCCCATTCGCTGTTGTTGAAGCGTAGCGATATATCATCACTCAGCTTTATATCTCTAAGCAACAGTTTCAGTTTAGGGGCATAAGAGCAGTTGTAAACATAATGAGGCGATTTCCAACCGAGCACGTGTTTCGCTCCCTCTGTAAGCATACCTTTAAATCCCATGCGTGAAACCTGCAATCCGATGTCATTGCTATATATAAGCGAAGAGTTGCGGACAACTTGCGGTGTTTGTCCGAAGTATTCTTTCATCTTCTTAACTTGCTTCTTGACATCTAACGTGAAGCATTCTTCGTTTACAAGAGAAGAAAGTCCGTGAGAATAAGGTTCTGCCAAAAATTCCACGCATCCGGTTGCATTAAGTTCTTGTAACTTTTCAAGAACTTGCGGTGCATGCATTTCAAGTTGCTCCATTCCTACACCTGAAATCGAAAATGCCACCTTGAAATACTTTCCGTTTGCATTTATCATATCAAGCAAAGTATTCAATGCCGGCATATATGAATGCTCTGCAATATGGTTTATCGAGTGCTCGTTGTCATAGTCGTCATAATAATAATGGTCTGTTCCTATGTCAAAGAAACGATAACGTTTGAGATGTATTATCTGGTGTATCTCAAAATATAGACATATGGTTTTCATTGCTGTTATTGTTTAAATATATCGTTTTATAGCCGTTTTATGATACGGCAAGTATTGTTAATTGTTACGACTTCGGGTTATTTTATATCTAATGCTCTGTTATATAATTCTCTTATCCACAGCCCCACTTTATCCCAAGTAATTTGATCGACTTCTTTTTTCCCCTCTTCTTGCAAATACTTGAACAAACTCTCGTTATTGCAAATACTGTATATGGCATCGGCAAGTGCGTGAATATCCCAATAATCTGTCTTTATACAATTATTTAGGATTTCAGCACATCCGCTTTGTTTTGATATGATAGAGGGCGTGCCGCATTGCATTGCTTCAAGAGGAGATATTCCGAATGGTTCGCTGACGGATGGCATCACGTAAACATCAGAGTTTTTAAGACATTCATAAACCTCTTTTCCACGCATGAAACCGGGAAAGTGAAACCGGTCGGCAATACCTTTCTCGGCAGCTAAATAAATCATTTTGTTCATCATATCTCCTGAACCCGCCATACAGAAACGGATATTACGGGTACGATGAAGAACAAGATTTGCAGCCTCTACGAAATACTCCGGTCCTTTCTGCATTGTGATACGCCCGAGAAAAGTGACAATTTTCTCCTTGTTGGTGTGCTCCGGACGAGAAATATCTGCAAGTTCTTTTCTCAACGGATACACCGCATTGTGAACCGTAAAGCATTTTCTCGGATTTTGATGATACTGATGAATAACCGTCTGGCGCGTAAGTTCCGAAACGCACATAATACAGTCCGCATTGTCCATACCGTCTTTTTCTATCGCATATACAGTTGGATTTACTTTTCCGCGTGAACGATCGAAATCGGTAGCATGTACGTGTATGCACAACGGTTTACCGCTTACCTGCTTCGCATGTATGCCTGCCGGATATGTCAACCAATCGTGAGCATGTATTATATCATATTCTTTCGCTCTCGAAACAACGCCTGCCACAATGGAATAGTTGTTTATCTCTTCGTGGAGATTAGAAGGATACTGCCCTGAAAACTCTATACATCCGATATCATTCAAATTAAGATAATTGAAATCGGCATATATATGATCACGCAGTTGATAATATTCTTCGGGGCTCATTACACCTCCTGTACGCCATTTCACATGCTCATAATCAACGTCGCGCCATGAAACAGGTACACAATTCATTGCTACGATATGTGCATTCTGCCTGTCCTCGTCTCCCCAAGGCTTGGGAAGACAGAACGTTATATCCATATCTCCTTGTGAATGCAATCCTTCTGTTATTCCAAAACTTGCAGTACCTAATCCTCCAAGTATATGAGGGGGATACTCCCAACCGAACATTAATACTTTCATTTCTTGCTTAAAGTTTTGTCTTTTCGTATATTCGACAGCTTTTCATATAGTATTTCTTATCTTTTCTCATATTGATATCTTTCGAGTAATTCAAGCGCACGCAGTATCTCTGCAACATTCATGGCGAAAGAAATTGCTCCTCGTCCCATAAAAGGAGGATTTCCATCAAACATTTCCGGTATCGTACCAAGACAGTGGAAGAACATTTCATCTTCATATCCTACCATCTGACGCTCTATGAAACTTAAACGGGTATGCTTGTAGAGTTTAAGACATGCTTCCATGTAGAAACCTCCAAGCCATGGCCATACAGTACCTTGATGATACGCTTGGTCTCGTTGCGACTGCATTCCTACATACATCGGATTATAACCGCCACTCTTTGGAGACAGCGAGCGTAATCCTTTCGGTGTAAGAAGTTCGCGCGTACATATATCCAAAACACCCTTCTTCTGTTCCGTTGTTAATGGAGAATAGTCCAATGCTGCTGCAAAAATCATATTAGGACGTACACTCCAATCAATCATATTGCCGTCAACATAGTCATATAGATAACCGTATTCATTAAGGAAAGTGTCAACAAACGAACTCTTGCACTTGTTTCCCAATGCTTCAAAATGTTCAACCTTTTCTTTTTGTCCGTTATCTTCCGCTATTGAGGATGCAAACTTCAATGCATTATACCATAAGGCGTTGAATTCTACGATGAAGCCTGTGCGCGGCACAATAGGTCGTCCGTTTGATTTAGAATTCATCCATGTGACAGCATCTTCTTTTCCTTCGGTTCTAAGCAAACCGTTTTTTTCGAGAGTAAGATTTGCATGTCTGTTGTTTTCTATAAATGATATTATGTCGTAAAGAAGTTCTCCGTAAAGTTCATGACATCTTTCCCTTCCTTCTTCTTTCGCATATTGTTGTATTGCCCATATTGCCCAAAGCATTACATCTGGTTGCTCTATCTCGTATATTTTTATCGTAAGAGGCTTGCCACTCATGAACTCTCGTAACCCACGTTCTGCCGTTTTCATTACTTTTTCGAAATATCCCGGTTCCTCAATAGATAGAGTCAGACCGGGAAGTGATATGAAAGTGTCCCGCGCTCTGCATTTAAACCATGGATAACCTGCAAGGATATACCTGTCATCATTGCTCTCTTGGTTGTGGAATTGATGAGCTGCATTAATAAGACAGTGCATGAAATTGTCACGAGGACTGCGTATTTCTACCTCTTCATCAAATAACTTTTTAAGCGAATTTGATTTTATTTCTGATGTAGAAGCAGCAAATACGATACTCTCTCCTTTATGTATAGACATCTCGAAGTATCCCGGTACGTACAGATCTTCATTCGAATCGTATCCTCTTTCTTGTTCTACGGGATATTCTATACCACGATACCAATCCGGCTGAAAAACAAACTCGTTGTTCTTATTGAACTGCATGTACAAATCAGGGTAACCCTCATACATACAAGTCTTTATTCCATTGTCGGTCAAACTATAATCACGGCTTGCAACAGAGTTTTCGTGAGTGAATTGTTTTACGCTTCTGAATGCGAGAAAAGGACGAAAACGCAGTGTCGTTTTAGAGTGAGCATCTTCAAGAGTGTATCTTATCAGGATTCTGTCTTCGTAATGTTGAAACACTACTTCCTTTTTCAGTATCACTCCTCCTACGCGATACAACGTCGTCGGAACTTTATCGCAATCGAATTCTCTTATATATTTATGTCCGTTAGGACTGTAATTGTTTCCTCTATATTTATGTAATCCCAGATTAAACTCTGCCCCATGCTGTATTACCGTAACATCCAGTGACGACAGCAGTACATGATTATCTTCGTCAAGTTCAGGAACCGGCACTACAAGCAGACCATGATACTTGCGCGTATTGCAATCTACGATGGTCGAACATGAATATGCTCCCGAACGATTTGTACGCAACAACTCTCTTGGAAGCGATTCTTCCAAATTTGTCATAAGGGCTTTTTCATATCTTAAATAACTCATATTTTTACGGTTTACGGGTTCTGAACATTTCGGTTTTGTCTATTTATAAATTATCATATAACAACTGTTGTAATGGCAATCCAAAAATAATGAATTTTATTTTTATGACAAAATAAATAAGGGATATTTTTATTCTATTGTGCGGTTTTTATGCCATATAGTATAAAATATGAATAAAATAAATCGTATTATAAGAAAAAATATTAATTTTGCAGCCAAGAATTAAGGTATAGATAGGTAATGGCTTTTAATAAGGAGATTGACAATTCGTATGTCATTAGAGAGATTGTGAATTTATGGAATCCGCTTACAGAACGACAGCAGAAATTGTTATCGGATAACGTTTGTGTATATCATTATAAGAAAAACGACATTATATATAAGGAATGCGACAGTCCCGAAAACATGTTATGTCTTATCTCAGGCAAAGTAAAGATATACAAGGAAGGTATAAGCGGCAGAAATCAGATAATGCGTGTTGTCAAATCATTTGAGTTTTTTGCATACCGTGCATTTTTTGCAGATGAGAATTATCGCACCACCGCTATGGCATTTGACGACACAATTATAGCTTCAATACCCATAAATATTGTTCTGCAATTAATAAACGAAGCTCCGCATATCTCTATGGGGTTTATAAAACAACTGTCGAAAGAACTTGGAAATGCCGACTGCCGCACGATAAATCTTACACAGAAGCACATAAGGGGACGTCTGTCGGAAACTCTTCTGTTTCTCAAAGACAGTTATGGCGTAGATGAAGACGGCTCTACTTTGAGCGTTTATCTAAGCAGAGAAGACATTGCAAACCTTTCCAATATGACTACGAGCAATGCCATACGCACCCTGTCGGCATTTGCCGACGAGAGTCTTATCGTTATAGATGGAAAGAAAATAAAGATAATCGACGACGACAGACTGCGTAAAATATCCGATATTGGTTAGCCCGGTATAAGGAAATTTATCACTTCTTTCTCTACACTTACGTTGAAAGCTCCGACCGGAGTATTCATTAATCGACCGTCAATGCCTACCATTGCATGTTTGGCATTGATTATTTCAACTCTGTTTGTGCGATAAGGATGCACGCTTTTATGATTCAGAAACTTATTCGCAAACAGCAGATAGAAACCTTCTATCAGTTGTGTCATTTCCGGATGATATACCACCGAGACATCCAACAGACCGTTGTACGGCACTGCATTGGGCGTTTGTCCATAGCCGGAAGCATTTCCTATGCACACGGTCATAATCTTTCTTTTTATTATATCGGTGTTTATCTTTATGTGCATCTTGTATTCAAGTCTTTGGAAAATCATCATGAAGAAAGTGAATATAAACGAAAGAGTGCGCGAACCGAACACATGCCTTGATTTTCTCCGCATGTTCATGATCGATGCTATAAGCCCTATGTTGACGCAGTTGAGGAAGTAACGCCTGCAAGCATCGTTGTTTTTGTTCTTGTATCTAAGACATCCCAAGTCTATTTTTCTTACTCTATGTCGGGCAAGCCAATTAACGTTCTTTTCTATTTCACCTTCGTTTATTCCCCAGAAATGTGCAAAGTCGTTC
>CALGRN010000227.1 GCA_937880835.1 uncultured Prevotella sp.
CTTTCCTGTTCCGTGTGGAAGAACTACAGCACCTCTAACTTGTTGGTCTGCGTGACGTGAGTCAACACCAAGACGAACGTGAAGTTCAATAGTTTCATCAAATTTAGCTTTTGCTGTTTTGCAAACGAGGTCAAGAGCTTCATTTGAATCATATTGTTTATTCTTTTCGATAAGCTTTAAGCTTTCGTTATATTAAATAACTAAAATATATTTGTAAGTAGAGAGAAAATGCTATATCTTTGCCAACGTATAAACAGATAAGTTATATGAATATGAAGAAAATGATTTTAAGTGCAGCCTTTATGGTGGCAGCAATTTGTTTCAGTACAGAGACAAATGCACAGAGTTTGAATACGAAAGCGAATGCTCCGAAAGTTGAAAATCAGAAAAAATGCAACAAAGAAGGTGATTGCAAGAAGAAATGTATGAAGAAAGTTGACGGTCTTTCTGTAAATAAAGTGGATAAGGAAAAATGCTGCAAGAACGACAATGGTGCTAAACTTTCCAAAAAGGATGCTAAATGCAATGATGCAAAGAAATGTGATTCAAAAGGAAAGAAGCTCGAAAAGAAGAATTAAAGAATAAGAAATAACCAAACAAAATCGGTGGTTTGAAATCTCAAATCACCGATTTTGTTTTTATGTATGTTCGCCTTATATGCAGTTGATACTGCTGAAATGCTGTTCGGTTTTCTTCGTTTTATTTCTTACATTCAATCAGAACGCGCAGTCAATACCTTTAAAATACTGTGCGGTTTTATTAATCTCATGATGCTGTATGTTCTTTTCAGGCATATACTTTCATGCTTTTATCGCTGTGAAATCTTTTAGTTTTGAGAATTAGAAAACCGCTCCGAAAAAGCGAAAGTCCTGCTTTTCCGGAGCGGTTTTTATTTCTTATTACTGCGACAGGATAATTTTCAATTTTCCTTTTAGTCATTCCAGCATTGCAAAATTACGTATGACGTAATGCAACACCTATCCCTACGCAAATCAATATCTTAAAATCTGTCCTTGACGGACACGCATATTCTTTCCTATTCTGTTAAGTTTGCAGATGTCTTGCACTGATACTCCGCGCTTCTTTGCTATGGTATAGATAGTCTCTCCTGCTGCAACTTTGTGATAACGAACCTCTCCGTTGAAGTTGTTTTGAGCAACGCTGTTGCTTGCAACCTCTCCTTTCACGTCATCGGTGCTGTAACTTCCGTTGCCGACTTTACCTCTAATGCGCGTCGCTTCTGCCGATTCGCGCTCGTAAGTGCTTTTGTGGAACGTGTAATAATCACCCGTAACGTCTTGATTTCTAAAATCAAACATGAGCGCAGGGTTTAATGCTACACCGCAAAGACGTGTCTCAAAGTGAAGATGAGAACCCGTACTGCGTCCTGTGTTGCCTCCTAATCCGATCGGTTCGCCTGCTTTTACTTCCTGATTTTGTTCTACAAGCTGCTTTGAAAGGTGTCCGTATATCGTTTCGAGTCCGTTCGGATGACGTATAACCACATAGTTTCCGTATCCTCCTGCCTCATATCTCACGATGCGAACCTTACCCGAAAACGCCGAGCGTATAGTGTCGCCGATATATACTTTTATATCAAGTCCTTTATGGGCACGTCCCCAACGATGTCCGAAATTACTTGTTATGACACGGCTTGGTGTAGGCATGTGGAAGTTACGCAAGTTAATTCGGAACGTATCGGGCAGCGCGCTGCTCTTGTGTGTATAGCGATTGTCCCAATCTTCGTATAGTTCGGAAGCGGGAGATAAAGAGTTTTCTCTTTCTATGATACTGCGTAGGGCAAGAGTATCTACTGATTTCATTTTACGATCAACCGGTGCTTGACGTGCAAGAAGGTCTTGTGCAGATGCCGATGATGACGTAAATATTAACAATGTCGAAACAGTTAACGTTTTTATTGTCCTCTTTAAGTTCATTTTTTTTAATTTAGGTTCACGTCTTCCAAAATGGTTATAAATACCATAAAATATTAACGTTGAAACTAACAAGTGTTTCATCGAAAATCAAAAAGACTTTGCAAAGATATGAAAAATGTTGCGAAACGGTTACACTGTTAACAGTTTTTATTTACCTTTTAACACATTAGGAAAGTTTGTAAATATTGCATAGTTATGACGAAACTACTTTGTCATAGCGGTTTTCGCAACATCTTAAAAGGCTGCATGTTATGAATTGTATTCTTGTTTAAATCTTAAAAAATACATATACATGTCCTTTATTTTTATGCAAATATAGGTATAAAATCTTACAAAGGTTTGTTTTCGTGATGAAAAATGCAGAAACTATGCAATATTTCATATCGGATAGGGCAGAGATTGCAGTTTGAAAAGCGATATGTTTCAGCGTTTCAGAATTATAATATATAACAAGCTGTATATCAAGATATTAGAAACGGAGTTTCAAAAGCAGTCCTTTCGGCTTGCAAAAGTTATCCTTTTGCACGATGAAAGTTATCCTTTTGCGATGCAAAACAATAGCTTTTGCATTTCAGAAACAAAACAATGATTTAATGTTTCAACTTTACATCGCTATGCGGTTGCAACTATTTACGGCACAATATCGTTATTCTCACGTTGCTTTATGTACGGTTCTGCCTCTTATTTACGCCTTTTCCCTATGCCTGATGCAGCCTTTAAATGCACGTTTAGAAATCCGCTTGCCTGCTGAAACGCATTGCAATGTTGGTTACGGGGTGCAAAAACGTTATTTCTTCTGCGTGCAGAAACAATCGCTCTGCCTTTGTTCCATACAGCGTGTCGCCTATTATGGGAGCATTAAGCGATAGCGGATGAGCGCAGTGTACGCGCAACTGATGAGTCCGTCCCGTATTTGGAAAAAGCGAAATTCTTATGTATCGCGGTGTTATCTCAGTTATCTCGTATTGGGTAACGGCAGCCTTTCCGCGTTCAAAATCCACCATTTGGCAAGGACGATGCATGTTGTCGGGACGCAGAGGCAGATTTATCATGCCCCGCTTCGGCAGCTTTTCATCGTTATCAGTACGCTCTATAAGGGCTGTGTATTTCTTTCTTACGGTATGATTGTTGAATTGCGCCTGTATGTTTTTATGTGCCTGCTTCGTCTTTGCTATTACCATAAGCCCCGAAGTGTCCATATCAAGACGGTGAACTATAAGCGGACTGTCGGCATCGGGGTATCTTTGGCGCATCAGAGAATAGACCGATGCGTGCATGTTTCTGCCCGGCACGCTCAACATTCCTGCCGGTTTCAGTATTACCACGATGTGTTCGTCTTCGTAAACTGTTTCAAGCGATGTTTTAAATTCCCTTTTCTCAATGTCCGGCAGTTCTGTTTTCAGACCTTTAAGAGCATGTTCGAGTATCGGTTTGCACTTACCTTTGCATGCCGGATAGTAGCTTAGATGATGCCTTATCTCTGCCTTTGGCGACTTGCCCCACCAAAACATAGCCATGCAAACGGGTCGCATCAGATGCTTATAGGCATATTGCAACAGCTTAGGTTCGCAACATTCGCCTGCTCCCGAAGGTGGAATTTTCTGCACGGTTTCTGCAAATATCTCTGTAAGATTACGGCTTTCTCCTTCTGCGTTTAGTATGTTGAAATTGCCGAAGAGCCAATGCTGCAACTCGTCGGAGCGTCTCTTGCGCTCTTTTTTCATGGCGTCTATCCTGCTGTTTGCCGCGTTTACGACCTTCTCTTTCCCTGTTATCGACTCTGCAAAACGCTTCTTCATGCGTCTTAGTTCGGCTTTCATGAATTGGCTTTCGCGTATAAGCTCAGTTCTCTTTTCTTCATCCTGCAATACGTCTTCATTTCTTACTTTGTCGCGTTCTGCCTTAGCTATACGCATCTTTTCCTTATATTCCGCTATTGCTCTGTCCGATTCGCATTCCAATCGGGCAAGTTCGGCTTTGTCGGACAATAGTTGCTCGTCGTTCTCCAAATCGCTTATCTCGCGGTTCATTGCCGATATTTCAGCCTCGTTTGTCTTGAAATATCCGTCAGGAGTGAGATAATCGAACACCGCAGGCACGAAATCGTCCCAATCTTCACGTCCTCCTATCTGTCCCGAATACGCCCAAAGACATCCTGTTTGTTTGTTCTTGTCTTCAACAACGAGCACTCCGAACATCTTTCCTTTATCTATCTCCTCCTTCCAATCGTTTCGCAAAGACAGATATTGCTGCAATTTCTCGGCAGCAAGGATGCTCAAAGGATGCGGCTCATAATAGAAAAGATTGTTGAACAGCTCCGGTTTTTCTATGTCGGACGTAAGGGGATGGAAGATCATTTCATTCTGTTTCTATCTACAATGGTTATCTTTCTGCCTTCAACAACTATTGCACCGTCTCGCGCAAGGTCTGAAAGACAGCGCAGAAGCGAGAACTTCTGTATTCCGAAACTATCGGCAATCTCCTGTCTCGACTTATCAAGCATGATGGTGTCGGATTGCTGTTTGCCTGCTTCTTCAAGCAAGAAATAACTTATTTTTTCTCTCACCGTGAACAGCGAGAGCACTTTCATCTTGCGAGTGAGAAACACGTTTATGTTTGAAAGCGTACGGATGAAGTTTTTGCGCACTGTTTCTGAAATGTCCATGATATTCTGCAACTCTTCGGGACGCATGCGCATGATAGTCGTGTCGGTTTCCGTTTCAACGCTTACGGGCATCCTGTTGTCGGCAGCGAATATGAAAGCAGGAGCAACAACGTCGCCTTCTTGCAGACGACTTACTTCCACCGACTTGCCCGAAAGACTTGTCATGCGGCACACGAGTTCTCCTCTCACCACTATGTCTGCATGATTGCAAGGCATGCCGGCAAGCGTAAAAACATCATGTTTGTCGTAGTTTATGAACTTGTATTTTGTTCCTGACAATGCCATTTCTATTTCAAAAGGTGTCATTTCGTGAAAAAGCGGACAGCGACAGAGCGCGTTCATTATCTTATTATCCATAGCGCAAAGATAAAGAAATATAACGAGAAACACAAGTTTTTCCGTCTGCTGCATCGTCGAACGATTGCTTTTGCGGAAAAACAAATTATAAAAAACGAAATATATGTTTTTCTTATGAAAACAGATAGTATAGTTCCTGAATTTTAAAAGTTATCCTTTTGCATCCTGAAACAATAACTTTTGGGATGCAAAAGGATAACTTTCGGAGCGCAAAACAATAGCTTTTGCAATGCGGTTTGCAAAGTGTTGATTTTCAACGATATAAAAAATGCCGTTCTCTTGTGTGGGAACGGCATTACCAATGTTTGGTTTATATGAGAAAAAAAACTTGTATTTATGCTTTAAGAGTTGCCTGCGAAGCAGGGACAAACACATAAATCGTACATTAATTACAGCTTGACTGTCTCGCAGGATGAAGCGTGCGGGAGTCTGTCAATTAGCCATTTCAGAAAGAAATTTTATGCGGACAAGGCGTATTTCGGTTTCCGAATAATCGTCGCCGAGTTCTTCCATTGCCACAACTATATCGTCTGTGTCGCTTTCTCGGAAGTATTCGTAGATGTCGTCTATATGATCTTCGTCCATTATTTCTTCAAGGAAATAGTCTATATCCAATCTCATTCCGCTGTAAACGATGGCTTCTACCTTCTCCAAAAGGTCGTCGAAATCAAGTCCCTGTGCATTTGCTATATCGTCAAGAGCAATATGACGGTCTATGCTTTGTATTATTTTCACCTTTGCAGCAGATTTCTTTGCCACCGTGCGGACACGCAATTCTTCGGGACGTTCTATGCCGTTCTCCTTGCAATGTTGTTTAATCAGTTCGCAGAATTCTGCTCCATAGCGGTGTGCTTTGCCCGAACCCACGCCCTGAATGTTCTGCAATTCCTCCATGTTTATGGGATACATGGTTGCCATTTGTTCGAGCGACACATCCTGAAATATGACATAAGGAGGCAGTCCGAGCTTTGTTGCGCGCTTGTTTCGGAGGTCTTTCAGCATGGAGTATAGCTCCGGATCTAATGCACCGCTCATTCCTTCGCGTGCTTCTTCATCATAATCGTCGTTGAATTCGGCATCTTTCACTATCATAAACGAAACCGGTCGTTTCAGAAATTTCTTTCCGTCAGACGTTATTTTCAACAGTCCGTAGTTCTCAACGTCCTTTTCCAGAAAGCCGGCAATCATTGCCTGACGTATCACCGGATTCCATATCTTGTCGTCTTCGTCTTCACCCGAGCCGAACTCTTCTAACGTATCGTGCTTGTGAGAAACGATATCGTCGCTCAACTTACCGCTTACGAAGTCGATAACGTAATCTGCACGGAAGTTCTCTTTAAGCGTAACGATAGCGTTAAGTATGATGCAGAGCGCGTCTTTTGCCTCTATCTTTGTCTTGGGATGCTTGCAGTTGTCGCAGTTTTCACAGTTTTCTTTCTCGTAAGTTTCGCCGAAATAGTGCAGAAGCATCTTTCTTCTGCATACTGCCGACTCTGCATAGGCAGCCGTTTCTTGCAACAACTGGCGTCCGATATCTTGTTCGGCAACCGGCTTTCCCTCCATAAACTTGTCGAGTTTCTGCAAGTCTTTGTACGAATAAAAAGCTATACAGAGTCCTTCTCCGCCGTCTCTTCCGGCGCGTCCTGTCTCCTGATAGTATCCTTCGAGACTCTTCGGAATGTCATAGTGTATCACAAATCGCACGTCGGGCTTGTCTATTCCCATTCCGAAAGCTATTGTGGCAACTATCACATCTATCTTTTCCATAAGGAAATCGTCTTGCGTTTGAGAGCGAGTTGCAGAGTCTAAGCCTGCATGATATGGTGCTGCTTTTATCTCGTTTGCCAATAATACCTCTGCAAGTTCTTCCACTTTTTTGCGCGAAAGGCAATATATTATACCGCTTTTTCCTTGATGTTGCTTTATGAATTTTATAATCTCGCGGTCTATGAACTTTGATTTTTGTCTTACCTCATAATATAAATTAGGTCTGTTGAAAGAACTTTTAAACTCTTTTGCATCAACAATATCCAAGTTTTTCTTTATGTCCGTGCGCACTTTATCAGTGGCAGTGGCAGTCAAAGCTATTACAGGTGCACTGCCGATAGTGTTTATAATAGGGCGTATTCTCCTATATTCCGGACGGAAATCGTGTCCCCATTCAGATATACAATGAGCCTCGTCAATGGCATAGAATGATATTTTAACAGACTTGAAAAACTCAACGTTCTCTTCTTTCGTGAGCGATTCGGGAGCGACATACAGCAACTTTGTCTTTCCCGATGTTATGTCGGCTTTCACTTGTTCGATGGCAGCTTTGTTGAGAGAAGAGTTCAGATAATGCGCAATACCTTCCTCTTCGCTCATTCCGTTTATTACATCCACTTGGTTTTTCATAAGCGCAATGAGCGGAGATATTACTATTGCAGTTCCTTCCATGAGTAAAGAAGGCAGCTGATAGCACAGACTTTTGCCTCCACCGGTAGGCATAAGGACAAACGTATCGTTACCTGCAAGCAGGTTGCGTACTATCTTTTCTTGGTCTCCTTTGAATTTATCAAAGCCGAAATAGTTTTTCAGTTGTTTTGAAAGATTGACTTCTTGTGTCATATTAACAAGCTGTTGCTCATGTTTTTATGTGTGAAATGTTTTTCGATATAACAATAAATGAATTAAAAGACAGGTATTTCAGTGCTGCGTTTGCTTGCAGCAGGTTTCTCCGTTCAAGCCGATTCTAATTTTTGAAGATTTGATTTGTCCAACTGTTGTTTGGTATATTCCAATGTCACATCAAACTTCTTGGTGCGTCTCGAAGGCATATCGAACATGGCATCCATCATCACATTCTCTACGATAGAGCGCAATCCGCGTGCTCCGAGCTTGTATTCCACTGCCTTGTCAACGATGAAATTCAGTGCATCTTCATCGAAAGTAAGCTTTATTCCATCCATTTCAAAGAGCTTCTGATATTGCTTAACGATAGAGTTTTTAGGCTCTACGAGTATTCTGCGCAATGCTTCTCTGTCCAATGGATTAAGGTATGTGAGAACGGGAAGACGCCCGATGATTTCCGGAATGAGTCCGAACGCCTTCAAATCTTGCGGAAGAATGTATTTCATCAGGTCGTTCTTGTCGATGTTCTGCGTGTTTCTAACCGAATTATATCCTACAACATGCGTGTTGAGACGTTGCGCAATCTTGCGCTCTATGCCGTCGAACGCACCGCCGCAGATGAAGAGGATGTTGCGCGTGTCGACCTGGATGAATTTCTGCTCGGG
>CALGRN010000228.1 GCA_937880835.1 uncultured Prevotella sp.
AACTTATCGCATATCCGACAGTCATTGCGACAGACGAATAGAACTGCTGCTCTGCCCTGCTTGCTCCATTGTCGATAAACAAAATCAACACAGAATAAATGCCGTATTGCAAAAGCGTGGCTGCCGCACCTACGATACCGAAGCGCATCACCTCGCCTAATTTCTGCCGTTTGCCGTCATCTAAACGGTTTATAATGTCTTTCATCTGCATATTCCAACATCTCTTTATCGCCCCGACTGTCTCCGAATGCTATGAGATAATACTCGTTCCTGTTCGGCAAAACATCTTTTATACGTCTTACTTTCTCTTCACCATAACAGTTTTTAGATATGAAACGTCCTGTTATAAGCCCATTTGCGGTTTCTATTTTCGTGCCTAAAACCGTTATCTTGTTGCCTTCATAATCATCAAAAAAAGGTCTTATCCAATTATCTATGCTTGCACTTACAATCAGAATTGGTGCACATTCTTTCAGCGCATCAGCTATTTCAGAAAGCGCTTTCTCACGTAACAATTTGCCGTTATCTATCGCAAACTGCCTGCAAATGCTGTCGAAATCGTCTATTTTCATTCCTTTGAAGAAAAGGGAAAAGAGTTTCTGCTTAGCCTTATAATTGGGATAAAGATGCAATTTCATCAAAACTAAAACGGGAGAGAAAAGCAAAAAACCTGCAAGAAAGCGCAAATTGCCTTTCGCATATCGTATAAACTCTATGAGAGTGTCGCGCTTTGTGATTGTTCCATCAAAGTCGAAGGCATACACTTTCATCATAACAGATATATTATAATAATGAATGAAACGAGCCATCCAAGCACTATAAACTGGGTAAACCTGTCGTGAAGCATTACCTTAGTAGGGTCTCCGCTCTTCTGATCTACAACTGCAATCTGTATGTATCTCAACAATCCGACAAGAACGAAAGCACTTGTAAGATATAAGTAATCAGTATTGAAATGCTCAGATACTTCCGGCGATACGGTGTACATGATATAACAAACGAGCGTAACGGCAGCTGTTATCGTCACAGCTTGATTGATAAACGTCAGATTATAGCGTATAGTGTTCTTTCTGGGAGCTTCTCCCGTCTCGTTCATTCTTATGACATCGTCGCGCCGTTTGGCAAAAGATAAGAACAAAGTCAGCAGAAATGTCATCAGAACAATCCACTTGCTGAGCGATATATCGGTAGCTATTCCACCGGCAAGTATGCGCAACACGAATCCGAAAGCAACGATACAGACGTCAACAATGGCATATTGTTTCAGCTTAGCGCAATACGCCAAGTTCATGATATAATAGAAAACAATCACTCCCGCAACTTCAAATGCATTCTTTGGAAGTGTGCTTACGACAAGCATTGACAACAATATCATCATGCCCATCAAACCGTAAGCCTGACTTATTGTTATCGCACCGGATGCCACTGGGCGTACACGTTTGACGTCATGGTGTCTGTCTGCTTCTGCATCTATTATGTCATTGAAGCAATAAACCGATGAAGCTGCAAGACTGAATGACAGAAACGTGATTATACCGACAATGATTGCATAGGCATTGAATATGCTTCCGCCGAAGAAAACCGGCACAAGCACGAATACGTTTTTTATCCAATGATTAGGTCGCAATAATGCTATAAGATGTTTCATCTTTCTATTTTTCTTATCACAAAGTCTATTGAATTATGCAGCAACCACGCCAACGGTATGGTTATTGCAATGGTAAGCAAAGCCGTCGTCCAATATCCGAGACGATAAGGCGTTATATAATGCATCACGAAATGCAGATGTATGAGATACGCTTCCAAGCTCATAGCACCGATGAACTTACAAAAACGATTGAACCATTTAGGTGTTCTGCGAAATATTCTGTTCAATAACAGAATGGCGGTAATAGTCAACGGGATGTAAAGCATGCGCTCTTCGTATATCGGGAATTGTCCGTGCAGCTTCTGTTCCAAGAAGAAACATGAGCTGAATGTCATAAAGAAAAGCAGCAGCACAAGCCAGATAGCAGATCCTTCCAAGCGTTGTTTCTTCTTAACA
>CALGRN010000229.1 GCA_937880835.1 uncultured Prevotella sp.
CAGTATGATAAATTCCATCTGCGGCATTCACATTTCTTCTCTTTTCAAGGCAGGAGACATGCCTGATTACAAGGTTTACAGCCATGAGGACTGTGCTCTTTGCAAGGCCAAAGAACCCATTGATGCTTTCGTAAACGGTTACGGTTATTCGCAAATAAAATAAAGGGTAAAAAATGCGGGCGAAGATTGAATTCTTCGCCCTTTTTATGATAAAATTTTCGTAATTTTACACGATAAATAAAATTATTATGGATAAATTGTTTCTTTTAGACGCCTATGCGCTCATATACCGTTCTTATTACGCTTTCATACGTAATCCGAGAATTAACTCGAAAGGACTCAACACATCTGCGATAATGGGTTTCTGCAACACTCTCAACGAAGTGTTGACCAAAGAAAAGCCCACACATATAGGCGTTGCATTCGATCATGGCAAGACTTTCCGCAACGAAGCGTTTCCACAATACAAGGCGCAAAGAGAGGAAACGCCCGAAGACATAAAGCTTGCCGTACCAATAATAAAGGACATTCTGAAAGCATATCGAATACCAATACTGCAAGTCGATGGCTTTGAAGCCGACGACGTGATAGGAACTTTGGCTCTTAAAGCAGGCGATGCTGGCATAGAAACATATATGCTTACTCCCGACAAAGACTACGGGCAGCTTGTAAGAGAAAACGTTTTCATCTTCCGTCCGCGCTTCGGAGGAGGCTATGAGACACTCGGAGAGAAGGAGATAGCAGAGAAATACAACATCGAAACACCGCTTCAAGTGATAGACATACTTGCGCTTATGGGTGACGCGGCAGACAATTTTCCCGGATGTCCGGGCATCGGAGAGAAGACCGCAATAAAACTCGTGGGTCAGTTCGGAAGCATTGAAAACCTTATAGAACATTCCAACGAACTGAAAGGAGCAATGAAACAGAAAGTCGAAAATGCCGTCGATGATATCAAGATGTCCAAATTTCTCGCGACAATAAGAACGGATGTGCCACTGGAACTAAATCTCGAAGAACTTAAAATAACTGATGCCGACAATGAAGAGTTATCAAGAATATTCACAGAATTAGAGTTTAAGAGCTTTGCCGACAGAGTTCTTAACAAATCGGAAAATAACTCAAAAACAGCAAATAAACAACTTGATTTATTTCAAATATTTACACCCGAAGGGCAGGAAGAACAAAAAAACGAGAGTTTTGACACCATAAAAACCACTGAACACGATTATAAACTCATTGAAAATGAGAGAGATATTAATGAAATTTGTGAGTTTTTTCTTACAAAAAGAATTTTAAGTTTAGACACAGAAACTACTTCTACCAATCCCATCGATGCAGAATTGGTAGGTTTGAGCTTTTCGGTTGAGGAAAGAAAGGCATTCTACGTGCCCGTTCCTGCTAATCGTGAAGAAGCGCAAAGAATTGTAAATATATTCAAACCGCTATACGAAAACGAGCAAATACTGAAAATAGGGCAGAACATAAAATATGATTTGGAGGTGCTGAGAAGTTACGGCATCGAATTGAAAGGGCAGATGTTCGACACAATGATTGCTCACTACATACTTCAACCGGAACTCCGCCACAACATGGATTTCATGGCAGAAGTCTATCTGAACTATAAAACAATACACATAGACGAGCTAATCGGTGCACGAGGAAAAAATCAAAAGAACATGAGAGACCTTTCTCCCGAACTCGTATATGAATATGCAGCCGAAGATGCCGACATAACACTGCGTCTGAAAAACATTCTCGAACCGAAACTGAAAGATGCCGGTCTGTACGATTTATTCTGCAAAATAGAGATGCCTCTCGTGCCTGTTCTGGCAGAAATGGAAATGAACGGCGTGCGCATAGATACCGAATCGCTCAGAGAAACATCAGAAATTCTCACAAAGAGAATGACTGATATAGAAACGAGAATATATGAACTTGCAAACGAAAAGTTCAACATATCAAGTCCGAAGCAAGTTGGCGACATCCTGTTCGGCAAGATGAAGATAATAGAAAAGCCTAAGAAGACCAAGACTGGGCAATACGTAACAAGCGAAGATGTGCTTCAACAGCTGCGCACGAAGCATGAAATCGTGGCAGACATATTGGATTACAGGGGGTTGAAAAAGCTTCTCGGAACTTACGTTGATGCACTTCCGAAACTTGTAAATCCGAGAACGGGACACATACACACATCGTTCAATCAGACCGTAACATCCACCGGAGAGGTCATCATTTTGATCTGATCCCAACCTGCAAAACATTCCCGTGCGCGGAGAAGACGGCAAGGAGATACGCAAGGCTTTCATACCGGAAGAAGGATGCTTGTTCTTCTCTGCCGATTACAGTCAGATAGAACTACGCGTAATGGCACATCTCAGCAACGACAAAAACATGCTCGAAGCCTTCCGCGAAGGATATGACATACATGCCGCAACGGCAGCAAAAATATATAAGGAGACGTTGGAAAGCGTGACGAGAGACCAACGCACAAAAGCGAAAAGAGCAAATTTCGGCATCATATACGGTATAACCGTATTCGGACTTGCAGAGCGGTTGGACATTGACAGAAGCGAAGCCAGACAACTGATAGACGGCTATTTTGAAACATTCCCGCAGGTTCGCGACTATATGGAACACTCAAAAGAGGTTGCGCGGAAGCAAGGTTACGTTGAAACATTCTTCCACCGACGTCGCTATCTGCCTGATATCAACTCTCACAATGCCATCGTTCGCGGCTTTGCGGAGCGCAACGCAATCAACGCACCCATTCAAGGC
>CALGRN010000230.1 GCA_937880835.1 uncultured Prevotella sp.
AGCCACACGAGCGAAAATAATTCAGTTACCGAATATTACTCCATCGTTACCTATGCCAGAATCGGGTAACGCTTTGGTAACTGAACTTCTGCCTAAATCTGCATAAAACTGCTCTTTACGAACAGAGCAGTCTTATGCAAATCATTCCGTTTCTTACTCATTATCAGTTAGTTTACACCAACTTCGATTTTTCTTCATTTTCGTTGATTAGTTGCATCGCAAAAGGATAACTTTCGGATTGCAAAACAATAGCTTTTGTATCTTAATATTAATATGAAAATATTGCATAAACAAAACGGGCAGACTTTTAAAAGCCTGCCCGTAAACACATTGTTTTATTGTTTTAATTATAAAAGAGCTTTGAACTTTTCGTCAATCTTTGCTTTGCTTGCCGCTCCGACAAGTTTATCAACGAGTTCGCCACCTTTGAAGAAAAGAACGGTTGGAATATTGCGAATGCCGAATTCCATAGCAACGTCATCGTTTTCTTCAACATCACATTTTCCAACAACAATTTTGCTGTCATACTCTTCTGCAAGCTCTGATATGATAGGAGCTATTGCTTTGCAAGGTCCGCACCATGTTGCCCAAAAGTCAATTACTAATGGCAGTTCGCCATTCTTATAGCTCTCGAAATTCTCTGTTGTTATTTGTACTTCCATTTTTATATATTTATTTATAATTATATGCGACAAAGATACGATTAATTTCTGAAATAATACGTAGCTTTATATATTTTTCAATATTTATTTACATCTCGGATTCCACGGCTTCAACTGTTTAAAGAAATCATTGCCCTTATCATCCACGAGGATGAATGCAGGGAAATCTTCCACTTCTATCTTCCATATCGCTTCCATTCCGAGTTCCGGATATTCCACGCACTCTATGCTCTTGATAGAGTTCATGCTTAATACCGCAGCCGGTCCGCCTATACTTCCGAGATAGAAACCGCCATACTTCTTGCATGCTTCCGTTACAACGTCGGTACGATTGCCTTTTGCTATCATTACCATTGAAGCTCCGTGAGACTGGAATTCATCGACATAAGTGTCCATTCTGTTTGCTGTCGTCGGTCCCATACTGCCGCATGGCATTCCTTCCGGAGTCTTTGCAGGACCTGCGTAAAGCACAGGGTGCTTCTTGAAGTAATCCGGCAAGTCTTCACCTGCATCAAGACGCTCTTTCAGTTTTGCATGTGCTATATCACGAGCTACAATAATCGTGCCATTAAGACTGACGCGCGTTGACACCGGATATTTTGAAAGCGTCTTGCATATCTCGCTCATCGGTTGGTTCAGATCTATGCGAACGGCATCTCCTTCGCCTGCATTGCGCATTTCTTCGGGTATGAGTTCGCCCGGTTTATCATCCATTTTCTCTATCCAAATGCCGTCTTTGTTTATCTTGGCCTTTATGTTTCTGTCGGCAGAACAGCTTACACCCATTCCTACGGGGCATGATGCGCCGTGACGAGGAAGACGTATCACGCGTATGTCATGAGCCATATATTTGCCTCCGAATTGCGCTCCGAGTCCGATTTTATAAGCCTCTTGAAGCAGAACTTCTTCCAATTCAACATCTCGGAAAGCACGTCCTGTCTCATCTCCGGTAGTAGGAAGATTGTCATAATAATGAGTAGAAGCGAGCTTAACGGTAAGAAGATTCTTCTCTGCGGATGTTCCTCCTATGACAAATGCAATGTGATAAGGAGGGCATGCTGCTGTTCCCAAAGTCTTCATCTTGCCTACAAGATAAGGAACAAGCGTGTTTTTGTTCAGAATTGCTTTTGTTTCCTGATACAGATATGTCTTGTTTGCCGAGCCACCACCTTTCGTAACGCACAGAAAACGGTATTCCATTCCCTCAGTAGCCTCTATATCTATCTGTGCAGGAAGATTGCAACGCGTGTTCACTTCATCGTACATTGTAAGCGGAGCATTTTGAGAATAGCGCAGATTATCAGTTGTATATGTGTTGTAAACACCTCTTGACAATGCCTCTTCGTCACAGAAACCTGTCCATACTTGCTGTCCTTTCTCGCCGTGTATGATAGCCGTACCGGTGTCTTGGCATATAGGTAACTGTCCCTTGCAAGCCACTTCGGCATTACGCAGGAAAGAAAGTGCTACATACTTGTCGTTGTCTGACGCTTCACAATCGGTAAGAATCTTAGCCACTTGCTCGTTATGAGAGCGACGGAGAAGAAAACTTACATCGTGGAAAGCGTGCTGCGCCAAAGCAGTAAGAGCCTCCGGAGATACTTTAAGATTCCCTTCAAATTCGCTTACCGAAATGCCTTCTTTCGTAAGCAGATAATACTCTGTTTCATCTTTTCCTGTCTGAAACATGTGAGCATACTTGAACTCAGGTGTTGTTGCCATAATGTTTTTTGTGTTATCGTTCTTTAAAATGTTATGATTGCAAAATTAGGTATTTTAAGTGAGAACAGCAAAAAAAAGGATAAAAAAGCCGATGCGAATATAAAACAACATGTATATGCTTATATGCGTATTCTGCATAATAATCAACGATGTTTGTATTTGCTATTACAAACATGATTGTAAAAATAGCATCAAAAGTTTGGCAGTTTCGCACGAAGTCGTTAACTTTGCACACGCTTTCGAGCATTGTTCGGGATTTGGCGCAGTTGGTAGCGCACACGTCTGGGGGGCGCGAGGTCGCTGGTTCGAGTCCAGTAATCCCGACTTTAACGACATAAAAGGGTTGATTTTCAACCCTTTTGTGTTTATAGATAATGTTTCATACTGTGAAAAATCGGTGCATACCGTTATAATATTGATATGCAAATTCAATACTGTATTTCACTTAAATGTTTGAAATACCTCTCAAAAAGTTTATTTCTAAAAAAACAAAATAACGTTAGTTCGACGAATTCATTTCCAAACAACATGTTTTTTATATACCAAAC
>CALGRN010000231.1 GCA_937880835.1 uncultured Prevotella sp.
AATAGATAACATGCTGAATTATTAACTATTACAAAAACATATAGAAATTCACAAGAAGTAATAGATATTGCCGGTGGTTTTATCCAAAAAAATACCACACAAATCAAGAAACAATTAAAATCTCCCAAGAATATTTCAGATCCTGTTATTATTTATACTTATGATAATAAACCTAATAAAGATATCCGTTTTAAGCATAGTGGAATATTATTTAATATGGGAAAAGCATTAGAACATGCAATTGAACATATTCTTCAGAATGATTCTAATTATATTAAAAATAGATCAAAAATATTACTTTTGGGTCGATTTGGATTTGATGGTAAGAATTTAGAAAGAACTGGACTTTTTGAATGAATTGGGATTTGAGTCATAGAAAACATGCAGGGATGCGTTTCTGCATGTTCGTAAATAAAAAAGCCCTCCGATTGGAGGGCGAAAAACGAATGTGAAAGAATGGTGTATGAAAATGCGAAGCGGTAAACAACCTGATGTGATAAAATATTATTATGGCAGGCAAGTTGCAATTTGCCAATCTGTATGTGCAAGAATTAAAGACAAAGAGGTATGCGGATGTGGCTCGCTTCGTTGCTTTATACGTTCTTGTTAATGCTTATCGGTTATGCAAAAAATATTTCTTCGCGCTTCGGAAAGATTGCGTTGGCATCTGTTAACCAACATTAGCAATGTTAATTTTAACATGAGTTCGACGAATTATAATTCTTTCTATAATTTGATTAATATCGCGTATTGTTTTATACCCCTTTTTGCAAGGCAAAATGTTTCCTGTTTCCATACCTATACGAATTAGTATTGTTATACATTTATCGGACAGACACGGGGTCTGTCCCTACATGCTGATTTATGATATATATATTATATCCTGCATGTAGGGACGCGCCCTGTGCGTGTCCGTATCAAAATAAATGCATATAATCATAACATTGCGTGTCTGGATTTATTGGTTTCGGACAGACACGGGTATAATCCGTCTAACTCGTGTTATTGAAACAAGGCGGTTTTTATATACCGTCGGTTCTTTGTTTACAGATTATAAGAATACGTTTTACAACACGACAATACGCTGAACAGACGCTATGAAATGTCGCGTCGCATGATAATGAAAATCAAGACGTTACAAACCGCATTGTGAAAGCTATTGTTTTGCATCGCAAAAGGATAGCTTTTGAGTTGCAAAAGGATAACTTTCGGCGCGCAAAACAATAACTTTTGAAAACAGGAAGAATTAAAGCCGATATTAAAAGGTTGAAAAATTGTGGGGTGAGACGATAACAACAACGTTCTGTTTTCTGAAATGAGAAGACAGAACGTTGTTGTTATCTTGCATCATCAGACGACAATGCGCTATGGAATATGTGTTTGCTTCATGCTGCAAAATATTGCATGAAGCATTGTTTAAGATGACGAATGTTTCGTTGTTGCCTATAAGCGGCACATGCTTATATGCGTTTCTTTATTACGTCTGAACGGTTTTTTATAAACTGTTCAGAACTTTCTGAAATACAGTCTCAGCACTTTCGACTTCAAAATCATCTTTCCGCCGCCGAGTTTTTCTATGTAGAAACGCTCGTTCGGACTGCTTATTCCATACGGAATGAGAGTGTTCGGGTCAGTTATAAGCGAGTCGTTTAAGTCTCTGTTGTTTACCCTCGCCTCTGAAAGAAATAAAGAATCGTCCACATGTTCGTATTTAAACATGATGTATTCCTCTTTCTTTGAGTTGCGAACCTCGAATATTCTGCCCTGAACGGAATAAAAAATTCTTTCCTCCGTCATGTCTTTTATCGTAGTGTCCGACAGGTTTTCCATTGTCGTAAGATGCCAGAAGCCACCTAATTTGCCGCTGCCGTCGGTCTCGATGGTACACGATGACGCCGAAATATATAATGCCGCCAACAGAAAGAGTATTTTTATCGTGTGTGATTTGCTTGGTTTCATATCATTAAAATGTTATTAATCCCGATTTTGAAACAGTCAAAGTAAAGCCGTGATTATTGCCGAGTATTCTGCCAAAGTCCATTGCATATCCTCCTTTTATCTTCCACCCTGAAAGCGATTTCGTAAATCCGTATTCGCATTCCAAAAGAAAACTTACGTTATGAAGTTTCTTGTTGTATGGCGAGTGATAAGTTCCGAAGCCCTTCTGATATGTTGCCAGAAACCTGTAATAAGTGTTGGCAAAGGGCGTTCCGTCTATTCCGAGATGAAAAGCAACAAACCTGTTGTCCTTCACTTCTATTCTTCCGTCGTCGTTATATATAGGCGAACGATACAAAGGATTGCCCATAACCTGCCCCCAATGCTGCCAACCTGTGTATATGGAGTGATTGTAAAACTCGTCCATACCCGATATATGTTCCGATATTGCCTGCGAATGGTCGTGATAAACAGGTCCTGCCTGATATTTGGAATATATGTATTCGAACAATATCGTGTTTATTACGCTTTCGTACTTGTTGTTATATTCGATGCCCAATAGCCAGTCTTTAAGCGCGTATGCAAAGTATTTCGATTTCTTTTTCTTGTTCCATTCATCGCCCGTTCCATATCCGTTGTAGTCTAATTGCAACATTGACGAAT
>CALGRN010000232.1 GCA_937880835.1 uncultured Prevotella sp.
ATGGTGGAATCCCAAATTCTAGGCATGCTTAATCAATATTATTTCCCAGAAGAGCATCTGGTTGGAATCACATTTGGATGAGATTTTTATAAATAGTACTGGTCTTAATTGTAATAAAATGTTACATATTTTTACATAATATTCCAGCTCAGTTGGCTGAATGTCTGAAAAACATGGAATGGAAAAAGAGTTTCCAAAAATACAATGTACATTTCGAGAGCATAAAATTGCACCACTTACCAGTTAAAGAAATCTTTATTTTCTAGTTTTCAGAGCGACAATTGAAGAAAATTCTGGATTTCTGACAGCAGCAGAGATTTGGAATTGTTCAATCTTTTGAATATCAAGGCGGAATGCAGAGATGGATTATTATTGGATGATGGGCGACAACCGTCATAACAGTGCCGATTCGAGATACTGGGGATTTGTTCCCGAAGATCATATTGTAGGCAAACCGATATTCATTTGGTGGTCGTCAGACCCCGACAGACACGGCTTCGGTGGTATCAGATGGGGCAGGTTGTTCAATCTGGTTGATAATATCAAGTGATATAAAAAGCATTAAAACAATGGTGAAGAGACGCCGAACGGATGTCTTTTCGCCATTATGCTTTGTAGAAAGTCTGTCCGTCAGATGGAATTACTGTTTGTCGGACTTTATAAATAAATTGAATGCGTGATGCCGTAAAATTCATTTTCTCGCTGGTTACAGCATCATTGGCGATGCTTGTTTTCCGCGCTTTGGTGTTCACAATCTATACCGTACCGCAGAGCAGTAAAGATATGGTATTGCAAAAGGGCGACCGGGTGATGGTGAACAGGTGGAGTTATGGTCTCAGAGCAGGCGATGATGTTCATTTCCCTTATAGTCGTTGGATGCATTCACAAATAAAAAAAGGCGACATTGTGGCTTTCAACAATCCGTCCGACAAATCCCGCAGAGTATCGTCACGCAATGTATTGCTGGGCAGGATAACCGCTTGTCCGGAAGACACGATATCATATTCAAATCAAAGATATGTTCTTCCGCACAGATGCAACGGCGAAATACCACTGTACATAATAAAATCCGAACAAGGCGAACATCTCGTTCCCGAAAACCACATCATAGGAGAAGCGTTCGTAATAGTTTACGGAAAGACACCCGGCACACCAATATACAACGGCTATATAAAGGAAAGGTGGTTTCGTTTGATAAAACAATGCGCTACGGCATTATGAAAACAGCACTGCTATCTTCCGCATATTTCGCTCCGATACAATGGTATCAGAAACTGAACAGATACGATGAAGTTCTCATCGAACGGTGCGACAGTTTCATAAAACAGACTTATCGAAACCGTTGCGTCATAGCAACAGCCAACGGACTTCAATCGCTTACGATACCGATAGAACGTCCGTCGCAATCCGACTCTTCGGGTTCGGGCACGCAAGGCAAGGACATACGCATAAGCAATCACGGAAATTGGCGTCACATTCACAGCAATGCTTTGAAGAGCGCGTATGGAGAAAGTCCTTTTTTTGAATACTACGCAGACGACATAATGCCTTTCTTCGAGCACAAATGGACATTCCTTTATGATTTCAACATGGAGATAACTCGTAAGATTTGCGAGCTTATAGACTTGCGTCCGAATGTCAGAGAGACCGAAGAATACATAAAAACGCCCGACGGAACAGATGATTTTCGCGATGCGATAAGACCGAAACATCCGTTGACAGACGAAAACTTCAATCCCCAAAAATATTATCAGGTTTACGAACATAAGTTCGGTTTCCAAGCAAACCTAAGCATCCTTGACCTCCTTTTCAACGAAGGAAACGAATCGGTGTTCTTTCTGTGAACAGCAACAGCCATTCGAATGAACGCAAATCGTTCTGTTTTCCTACAATCATACGTCTCTTTCTTTCACACAAAATGCATTCCTTATATGAATGAGATAGGAGAAACAAAAGCATGGAGGACATTGTGGAACGTCATAATATTTGCCGAACTGCCAAACATAATAACAGTTTCGGAAAACTCTGTTTTTGGTTTTCTAAAAACTGTTCTTTCACTTCTATATTTCAAAAGTTATCCTTTTGCGATGTAAAAGGATAACTTTTATGGTGCAAAACAATAGCTTTTAGAAAGCAATGGCATCTATACTATGGACTGAATGCATGAAAAAGCCTTTGCAGAAAGGCTTTCAAGGCTCATCCGAAATACTGTAAGCTATAAATCGGTATCTTCGAGTTGGAAAATATCTTCCACCTTTTTGTCGAACACCGAAGAGATTTTAAGAGCCAAAACGGTAGAAGGCACATACTTTCCTGACTCTATCGCATTTATTGTTTGGCGGCTTACTCCTGTCATTTCAGCTAATTGCTGTTGCGTGATACGTTTCACTGCACGCTCCACTCTTATGTTATTTTTCATTGTTTGCCCTCCTGAAACGATACAGTTCGTAATAGTATTTGAATATGAAAATCAAGAGTTGAGAGAACATGAACAATATCATGAAATGGAGAAAAAACAGACCGAAAAAGAACCAAGTGCCGATAATGAGCAAAAGCGTGTTTACTTTCACAGCCCATACAAACGACTTCATGCGTATGTTGGCTATACATTCGTCTTCGTCTTTTTCGCGAGCGAAAGAGATGAAAAGCAGCGAAAGGGAGAGAAAAACAGTGATAATCTCGGACAGCATGCCTTGTTTTTTAAATCCAATCATAGTACTATCCCCAAAAGGAAATATACTATTGCCCAACATCAGGGTTGGAAATGATATCATTTCGTCTTCCAATACATCGGCAAGAAGCAATATTTCCAAGACTGCAAAAACCAAAAACAAACACCAACCGATTTTCTTAAATACGGTAGGAAATAAATAATTACTTTTCATAATACATTCTTTTTATTGATTATACCATAGTGCAAAAGTAATGTTTATTTTGCAAAAAGTAAAACAAACACGACATAAAGTTATGTAGACTTAACATTATTTATACTTGTCAATCCATATTTTGCTGTTTGTAACGACTGTTTATGCTGCGCAAGACGATATCAAGAAAACATGATTTTCAATGTTTCTATCGTTCGTAACGGCGAAAAACAGCCTTCGTGCAGCGTTATGACAGTGTGGCTCTATATATATAATAATGTGTAAAATGATGAGAAATGTCCTGTCCGATGCATAATATTTAGGTCAGAACAATCGTATTTTGTAATTTTATTGTATTTTTGCAAATCGTACATATATGAAAGACGGAAATATGAAAACAAATAAGAACGGACTCCTTTCGCGCGACGGCGTAAGTTTCCTGCTGCCGTTTATAATGATAACATCGTGCTTTGCGCTCTGGGGTTTTGCAAATGATGTCACTTCACCGATGGTGAAAGCATTCTCAAAAATATTCCAAATGAGTGTCACCGAAGGTGCTCTTGTGCAGGTAGCGTTCTATCTTGGCTACTTCGTAATGGCGTTTCCTGCTGCAATGTTTATACAACGATATTCCTTTAAGGCAGGTGTCATGGTGGGATTGTCGCTATATGCCGCCGGCGCACTTGCATTCATACCTGCCAAGTTTACAGGTATATACTATCCGTTTCTGCTCGCCTATTTCATAATGACGTGCGGACTGTCGTTTCTTGAAACATCCTGCAACCCTTACATCTATTGTATGGGAAGCGAAGAGACTGCCACACGAAGGCTGAATCTGGCACAGTCGTTCAATCCGATAGGTGCAGTTACGGGCATGTTTGTAGCAATGCACTTCGTACAAAACCGTCTTAACCATTCCGATTCGGCTACTCGTGCTAAGCTGATGCTCACCGATAGCGCGCAATTTGAAGCCATAAAAGACAGCGATCTGGGCATACTCATACAGCCATATGTTTATATCGGACTGATTATTTTAGTCATACTCGTTGCCATAAGGCTTATGAAGATGCCTAAAAACGGTGATACCAAGTCAGAAAAAAGCCTGTGGACAGCCCTAAAAGAGATATTTGTTATAAAGAATTATCGTGAAGGTGTGGTCGCACAATTCTTCTATGTGGGAGCACAAGTTACTTGTTGGACATTCATAATACAATACGGAACGCGCGTGTTTATGGAACAGGGAATGGGAGAAAAGGCTGCCGAAGTGTTGTCGCAGAAATACAACATAGCAGCTTTGGTGCTGTTTACGTTCAGTCGTTTTATATGTACATGGTTCTTGAAATACATCAGTCCGGGCAGACTTCTTATGCTGCTTGCCGTTGCTGCAATAGCTGCTGTGGCAGGAGTTATAGGTTTCACCGATGAGAAAGGACTTGTATGCCTTGTCATCGTGAGCGGTTGCATGTCGCTTATGTTCCCCACTATCTACGGAATTGCATTGAAAGGACTCGGCGATAACGTTAAATTCGGCGGTGCAGGACTTATAATGTCGATACTCGGAGGGTCAGTATTGCCGCCTGTCCAGGCTGCTGTCATAGACCTGAACATAACCGTTTTTAACCTGCCTTCAACCAATGTATCATTCCTTATCCCTCTTGTTTGTTTCATTGTGGTGGCATTATACGGATACAGAGCGCAGAAAAGATGATGAACAAACGATGTATTTGTGAGTGAACAATAAGGGAACATTCGCTCGCTTTGTCTTGTTTTTCAAGTTCTTAACGTATGTTTTTGTTTGTAGGAATAATACATAAAAACATACGAAAAATTTTTCTTATCATTTTTTTTCCTTACTTTTGCAGCGAGTTATAAATAAAATTCTCTGTCGGTGATAATTATGCAGCACCGAAACGATGTATTTTCCGATATAGGGTTTCAAATAAAATATCATAAAACAATTATCTCTTTAAAAGACGACAATAGAAAAAACTTAATACTAAAATATATGAATAGAATTTTTACTTTAATGTTTGCATTATTGGCAACAATCAGCATTAATGCACAGAATGAGCGAACAATTGATGTTGCAACGGCAGGAACGCTGGACACTTTTATTCCGGCAAGTGACAAATACACTATCACCAAGCTAACCATTACAGGCAATCTGAATGGTAAAGACATGGTTCTCTTGCGCGAAATGGCAGGCTCTAAGGGTATCAATACGCCTACAAACGGAATCCTTTCGGAATTGGATTTGTCTGGTGCACGCATTGTTGCGAGCGACGATGCCTACTTCTCTTATTCCGGCGTTGAATATAAATCGGAAGATGACAAACTTGGTTCATACATGTTCCTTTATTGTAATAAGCTGACAAGAATAACACTTCCAGCCGGGCTTAAAGATATAGGTAACATGTCATTAAGCGGATGTAGCGGATTGACAGAAATTACTATTCCAGATAATGTCGAATCTATTGGCGAGGGAGTTTTTACAGGTTGCGAAGGCATTAAGAAGATAATCGTACCTAATTCGGTTACATTCTTAGGCACAGGAGCTTTCCAACGAATGGACAACCTTGAAGAAATCGTTCTGGGAGACGGTGTCGGAGAGCTTAATCTTTCAGTATTCTTGGGAGATGCCAAGCTTAAAACCATAACGTTCGGAGCAAGCATAGGAGGAGTTGACTTGATAATTTTCAACGATCTGTTGTCATTGACAGATATATATGTTTCAGATAAAAACGAGAATTATTCTTCAATAGATGGCGTGTTGGTATCAAAGGACAAGTCGGAACTTATTTATTATCCTCAAAATCGTCCGAGTGAAAATTACACCATACCGGCAGATATAAAGCTAATCAAGGACGCCGCTTTCTATGGTGCTACATATCTGACAACGATTAACATTCCGGCTTCTGTAACAGAAATAGAAGCAGGTTCGTTCGCAAATGCTTTGGCTCTTTCAAACTTTGTTTTGGAAGAAGGAAACGAGCATTTTGCAGTAATCGACGGTATATTGTACACAAAAAGTCTTTCCCGACTTATATGTGTTCCGACGGCATTGAATATAGAAAAATACATAACTCCTGCTGAGGTAAAGTATATTGATTATCTTTCGTTCTCGGGAAACAATTCAATTCAGGAAATATGTTTGTCTGATAATGTACTTGAAATAGGTGCGGGAGCTTTCGGATATTGCAAAGGATTGAAGAAACTTCAGCTTGGAAAGAACATCGAGAGCATAGGAGAGATTGCATGTGCAGGTGACGAATCGCTTACGGAAGTTTACTGTTATTCGGAAGACCTCAATGATGACAAGGTCAATTTGTTAGCCTTTGCCGATGAAAATATTATGACACAGTGCGTGTTGTACGTACCGAAAGGCAAGGTTGATTTCTATCTTTCTCAAAACTGGGTGAACTTTGCGGAAGAAGGTATTCAATTCTTTGCCGAAGTAAAAGAAATGGACGAAGTGGCTACAAGCATTACCCGCAATGATAACGATAATGCTCAGCCAGTCTCAATATATGACGCCGGCGGCAACAAGTTGCAGAAACAGCAAAGAGGATTGAACATAA
>CALGRN010000233.1 GCA_937880835.1 uncultured Prevotella sp.
TGAACTTGGTCACGTCATCATGGTACGTGGTGCAGAGGGCAGAAAGTGTGGATGCGGACGTACAGGTTGTTTGGAGGCTTACTGTTCTGCCACTGGTGTGGCACGCACAGCGCGCGATTTCCTTAAAGTTTACGATGAACCTTCATTGTTGCGTGATCTGAAACCGGAAGAAATAACATCTCTTGACGTCAGTATTGCAGCAGGAAAGGGTGATAAACTTGCAAAGCGTATATATGATTTCACAGGTGATATACTTGGTGAAGCCTGCGCAGATTTTGCCGCTTTCTCTTCACCGGAAGCATTTATATTCTTCGGCGGACTTACTAAGGCGGGCGATTTGCTTATGAATCCTATAAAGAGAAGCTACGAAGAGCATGTCTTGAAGATATTCAAGAACAAGGCAAAGTTCCTCGTAAGCGGTCTTGACGGGTCGAGTGCGGCGGTTCTCGGAGCTTCTGCGATAGGCTGGGAAATATAATTTTTCATACAGCCTGCATGCCTTTTCGTTTTTCACCGAAGGCATGCGGTTGTTATTTCTGATAACTTATGACTCAACAAGAAGATATTCGTAATGCAATAGAGATTATGAGAAAGGGTGGTGTAATACTCTATCCGACAGACACCATCTGGGGTATTGGATGTGATGCGACAAATCCTGATGCAGTAGAAAAAGTGTATAAGATAAAGAAGCGTGATGATGCTAAGGCACTGATATGCCTCGTTGATTCCGATGCAAGACTCCAAAAGTACATACGTAATGTGCCTAATGTAGCATGGGATATATTGGAACTTGCCACAAATCCAACGACAATAATACTCGATGATGCCGTTAACATTGCAGATAACCTCATTGCCGACGATGGTTCAGTAGGCATGCGGATAACAAATGAGGCTTTTTCAAAAGAATTGTGTTATCGTTTCCAGAAGCCATTGGTAAGCACGAGTGCAAACATAAGTGGAGAAGAGGCTGCACAAAATTATTGCGACATAAGTGATGAAATAATCAATGCTGTCGACTATGTTTGCCATTCACGTCGTCAGGAACACAAGCCCCATAAACCTTCAAGCATTATAAGACTGAGAAAAGACGGCGAGGTAACCGTTATAAGGAAATAGAGATAGATTATTTTAAGATTTATAATATAATGTCGTATCTGTATTCTTGTCAGTTTTGACAGATTGTTACGACACCAGAAAAAATAATAAATGGATTCAACGATAAGTGAAATCGGAAAACCATTATCAATAATGCAGCGACTGATAAAATGGCGTGAAGAACATATAAATGACCGTCAGTTCACACTCGTTTTGTCTTTTGTTGTGGGTTTTTTTGCTGCTGTTGCAGCATTCACGCTTCATTGGATTATATCGCAGATACAATATCTGCTGACTGCCGGTTTTGATGATACCACCATTAACTGGCTCTATCTTGTCTTTCCCGTTATCGGAATATATCTCACTTCGTTATTTGTGAGATACATAGTCAAGGACAATATATCGCACGGAATAACACGAATACTTTATGCAATAAGTACCAAACGCAGCCGACTTAAAGGACATAACTGTTGGAGTTCGGTGATAGCATCTGCAATAACAATCGGTTTCGGTGGTTCTGTCGGTGCAGAGGCACCAATCGTTCTTACCGGTTCGGCAATCGGAAGCAATCTCGGTCAACTGTTTAAGATGGAAAACCGCACACTTATGCTGCTTGTCGGATGTGGTGCTGCCGCAGCCATTGCCGGTATATTCAAAGCCCCTATTGCCGGACTTGTGTTCACCCTTGAAGTCTTAATGGTTGATCTTACAATGGCATCACTGATGCCTATACTCATATCAAGCGTAACAGCGACTTGTTTCACATATCTTTTTATGGGAAGCAAGTCGCTGTTCACGTTCCATATAGACAGCGAATGGATGATCGACAGAGTACCCGCAAGCATATTGTTGGGAATTTCCTGCGGACTGATAAGCCTTTATTTCATGCGCATGATGACATCTTGTGAGAATATATTCTCACGTTTGAGCAATCGTCCTTATGCACGACTTTTGTTAGGCGGAATAATACTTAGCGTACTTATATTCATATTTCCGTCTCTATACGGCGAAGGATACAGCAGTCTCAATATACTTCTGAACGGCAGTACGGAGGCAGATTGGAATATGATACTCAACAATTCGCTGTTTTACGGACATGGAAATCTGCTTGTAGTATATATCGCTCTTGTAATCCTTACAAAGGTTTTTGCAACTACTGCCACAAATGGCGGCGGCGGATGTGGTGGAACTTTCGCTCCCTCATTGTTCATAGGAGGATTCAGCGGTTTCCTTTTTGCAAGACTGTGGAATATAAACCAGATCGGAACATATATTCCGGAAAAGAACTTTACCCTTCTTGGCATGGCGGGAGTTATGGCAGGTGTGATGCACGCACCACTTACCGGGATATTCCTTATTGCAGAGATAACGGGAGGATATCAGCTTTTCATTCCTCTCATGATAGTATGTATATGTTCTTATCTCACTATAATCATATTTGAACCTCACAGCATATATGGAATGAGACTTGCCCGCGAAGGAAAGCTGCTTACTCATCATACCGATAAGGCGATATTGACATTGATGAGCTTGGACAGCATAATAGAGCGTGATCATATTGCAGTTGAGCCGGACATGAAGTTAGGTCAGCTCGTACATGCAATAAGCAGAAGCCGCATAGACTATATGCCTGTTGTGGATAATGCAGGCAATCTGCTGGGAGAAATAGACATAATGAAGATAAGGCACGTCGTTTTCAGAACAGAATTGTATAATCATTTCAACGTAGGACAGCTTATGACACCGCCTGCCGGAACGCTCGGAGTAAACGATTCTATGGAAAATGTGATGCAGACGTTCGACAAGACAAATGCCCAGATACTTCCGGTGCTTGACATTGACGGGCATCTCAGAGGCTATGTATCGCGTATAAGAATGTTCAATGCGTATCGTAAGATGGTTGCAGATATGTCTTCCGAATGATGATGTAACTGCTCTATGATAATGAAATAAACAGAAACATGAAAAAGGAAGATTTGAGAATAGTGTTCATGGGAACTCCCGAGTTCGCAGTTGAGACCTTAAAGACTCTTGTTGATAATGAATATAACGTTGTGGCAGTAGTTACGCAACCTGACAAACCCGTAGGAAGACACGGCTCGGTGTTGCAGCCTTCCGAAGTGAAGGTATTTGCACAAGAACACGATATTCCTGTCTTACAACCTGTTAAGATGAAAGATGAGAAGTTCGTTGAAACGCTTCGGAGTTACAATGCAAATCTTCAAGTGGTGGTAGCTTTTCGCATGTTGCCGGAGATAGTGTGGTCTATTCCTGAATATGGCACATTCAACGTGCATGCCGCACTGTTGCCTCAATATCGCGGAGCTGCTCCTATAAACTGGGCAATCATAAACGGAGAGACTACAACCGGTGTGACAACATTCTTTCTCGACCATGAAATTGACACGGGACGCATCATAATGAGCATGCCGTTTGATATTCCCGATGATGCCGATGCAGAGTATGTTTACAACGGACTGATGCACTTAGGTGCAGAGGTTTGCCTGAAAACGATAGACAAGATAATAGAAGGAGATGGACATGTAGCAAGCGTTTCGCAGGATGACATGAGCAATATGTCATCGGAAACGCAGTTGAAAAGCGCACCCAAGATATTCAAGGAAACATGCAAGATAAATTGGAATCAGCCTGCAAAGAAAGTGTATGATTTTGTCAGAGGGTTGAGTCCTTATCCCGGAGCATGGACTAACATCAACGATAACATCACTTTGAAGATTTACAAAACATGCAAGACGGACATCATGGCTAACGGAGCAGTCGGCGAAATATGTACTGAAAAGAATCACATTTACATAAATACTGCCGATAATCTCCTTGAAATACTTGAATTGCAGTTGAGCGGAAAGAAGCGCATGGCAGCATCCGCATTTC
>CALGRN010000234.1 GCA_937880835.1 uncultured Prevotella sp.
TAATCGAACTCAGATTATATTAAGTGAGATTTAAATGTCGTCTGAACAATATTGGAAAAACGAAATCAGCCTTTACAGTATAAATATAATTGAGACAGTATTTCAAAATCTATTGTTTTGCATCGTAAAAGTTATCCTTTTGCACGATGAAAGCTATTGTTTTGGACGATGAAAGTTATCCTTTTGCAATGCAAAACAATAACCGTTACGTTCGGAAAGCTGAAAGACGGTTAATTCGGATGATAATCTGCGTTTTTTCAGAGCTGTATTTTAATGTCTTAAATTCATAGAACTCGCTGTTTTAATTCATTAAAAACACAAAATGAGAAGACACATTCACCGTCACCGGAAACGATATAAAGGCATCTGTTACATGCAAATTAGTTCAGCAACAATCTGCCTCCTGAACAAAAAATTGACAGCCAATGCTCTGTCGTAGAGTATTGGCTGTCGTCAACGTTAGTATGTTATGAAAATTTGAGAGAATAGAAACTTCACAGTTTCATTTTTGTTTTACTAAACATTTGTTTTATAGAGAAAACTCTGAAAAATTTCATTTTAACACCGGAACATCTGTTTGCTGAATGTTGCTCTGCTTCATCGTGTCTATCTTTGCAGAGTCGCCCATAGCCACCGACGTTCCTTCTTCAACCTCGTTATACGTATTCATCACGCTCGTTTGCTCCTCCTTGACAGTGAAAGGCACTTGTGCCGCATTTCCAAGAGTGAGGAATATTGCAACGACAGCGGCTGCCTTGAACAGAGGTTTCAGCTTTTGCGCGAGGCTTGCAGTGCGCGCTTTCACCGTAACAGGCTCGTTTATGCGTCCCATTATCTTGTCGTCGAAGTCATCGCCGAGCACGTCTGTCTTCGTCTCCGTATGCTCGTAAGAGAACAACGCCGCGTATTTCATCAGATGAGCGGGAATATCTTTCTGGCTGAAAAAAGCACGCAAGATGCCTTCTTCTTCGAGAGATGTCTCGCAGTTCCAATAGCGTTCCAATAACTGTTCTATATATTTATAGTCCATAATCGTCCAATTCTTTATATTTTTGCTTTACACTCTGTCTCGCACGGAATATGTTCACTTTCACTTGTTCTTCGCTAATGCCGAGTATTTCTGCAATTTCTTTATATTGTTTTCCTTCAAAATCCCGCAGCTGCATACAGCTTCGCTGCTTTTCCGGAAGAGAGTTGATGAGCTGACGCACGAGTTATATTCTGTCTTTTTGCAGCATCTGCTCATAAGGGCTCGATGAAGATGCAATTTCTGCGGTATTGTTTTCATCGAGCGTATCGTTGTCGTTGCTCTTACGTTTCAAACTGTCCAAGGCGAGATTTCTGCAAACTGTCATGCTGAAAGCCTCTATTGAGTCAATCTGTTGCCACTCTTCGCGCTTGTTCCATACCTTTATCAACGTCTCCTGTACAATGTCTTCTGCTTCCGCATTATTAAGAGTTATACGGGGAGCAAGCCGGTAAAGCTCATTCTTTAACGGCAAAACGTCGTTTCGGAAACTGATAATTTTCATCTTCTCTCTATGGTTATGACTGTTATTTGAGGTGTAAAGTTACAGCGATTGTCTTCTTTTATTCGTTTTTTAAGATTAGTTAACTCTGTTGATGGGCTAATAATTATCGTTTCGATGAAAAATTCATATCTTTGCAAATGAATTAATTCAATTTCATATGAGAATAGCTTTGATTGGTTACGGCAAAATGGGCAAGATGATAGAGAATATCGCCCGTGAGCGAGGACATGAGATAGTGAGTATCATCGACATTGACAATCAAGCCGATTTCGATTCTCCCGAGTTTGCTTCCGCAGATGTTGCGATAGAGTTTACCAATCCTGCCGCTGCCTATGACAATTATATACGCGCTTTCAAACATAACCTGAAAGTGGTCTCCGGTTCTACCGGTTGGATGGAAAAACATGGCGAAGATGTCAGAAGAATGTGCGAGAAAGAAGGCAAAACGCTTTTCTGGGCATCGAATTTTTCCGTCGGAATGGCTTTATTTTCTGCCGTAAACCGTTATCTGGCAAAGCTTATGAACGACTTTCCGCAATACAGTGTGAAGATGGAAGAAACGCATCACGTGCATAAGTTGGATGCTCCTTCGGGCACGGCAATAACTCTTGCGGAAGGGATAATAGCCGAATTGGACAGAAAAAGCAGTTGGATCAAAGGCATGCAGCATAATGCCGACGGAACAACAACGAATTATGACGATGCGAAAGATGATGAAATAGCAATCGACAGCATAAGACTCGGAGAAGTTCCGGGCATACACAGCGTCATATACGACAGCGAAGCAGACAAGATAACGATTACTCATGACGCACATTCGCGCAAAGGTTTTGCTCTCGGTGCAGTACTTGCGGCAGAATATACCGCAACTCACAGCGGACTGCTCACTATGAAAGAGCTTTTCTCCGGTATATAATAACAGTGCTCAGCAAGTGTTGCGACGATATGGAAACCATTCTTCACGCACTATAAACATAACCGTACAAACAAAACAAACATTCTTTTAGCGAGGATGAAAAAATAAAAACAAAATGACAGACAAACGTAAATCAAAGCCGAACATGAAGGTGCAGTGGACAAAGTTCGCTGTTGTTACACTGCTTTATCTGCTTTTCCTCCTTT
Source organism: uncultured Prevotella sp. (assembly GCA_937880835.1). Lineage (GTDB taxonomy): Bacteria > Bacteroidota > Bacteroidia > Bacteroidales > Bacteroidaceae > Prevotella. Next base: position 2,655 of record CALGRN010000234.1, read on the forward strand.
GGGTTGAAAGCTGGTTGGGACTCATTGTAGTTCCTTTTATCTATGATGTTTACATCTCAAAGAAGATACGTTGGCAATGGTGGAAAGACTCGGAAGGTCCTGTCAGATTCATAATGAGCTGGGTAGATGCGCTTGTTTTTGCCCTCGTTGCGGTTTACTTCATAAATCTTTTCTTCTTTCAGAACTACGTAATCCCTTCAAGTTCGCTCGAAAAGTCGCTTCTTACAGGCGATTATCTGTTTGTAAGCAAGGTAAGTTACGGTCCGAGAATACCCGAAACACCGCTCACTATGCCTCTTACTCAACACACATTACCTGTGTTGGAGACAAAATCTTACATCGAATGGCCTCATTGGGACTATCGTCGCGTGAAAGGATTCGGACACGTTGAGCTTAACGATATTGTCGTTTTCAACTATCCCGCAGGCGATACAATATGCACA